>CAIQUL010000178.1 GCA_903874975.1 uncultured Chthoniobacter sp.
CAGCGTCGCGAGGTATTCGATGAGGTCGCGGAGTTCGGCGCGGGTGAGCATTTCACCCATGCCGGGGGCCATGGGCGAGGGCGCGGCCTGGCGCTCTTTGATCTGCGCGAGCGGGACGGTCTGCACCTGCACTTTGCCCTGGGCGTCGGCGACTTTGAGTTTCACGCCGGTGGCGTCCTGGCTGGCGACGGTGCCGGCGACGATGTCGCCGTTGGTCAGCGTAAGCACGAGCGTCTCGAAACCCTCGGCGATTTTCTTGTTCGGCAGGACGACGGATTCGAGCAGGTCGGCCCGGTCCTTGGTCGCGCCGATGCGGGTGAGTTCGGGGCCGACGACGCTGTCGCCGATCTCGCACTTGTGGCAGCGCAGGCACTGGGTCTGGGCTTTTTCGCGGAAAATTTTCTGTCCGCTCTCGGCGTTGCCGCCGAGCAGCGCGGTGCGGTATTTCGCCAGCTCATCGGTCGCGGCAAAGGAGGCCTCGAACTTCGCGACCTTCGCCCTCAAGGCGGCGGAGCCGCTCTTGTTTGCGGCCTCGATCACGTCGAGCTGGATTTCGCCGGCGAGTTGTTTCGCGACGAGTTTGTCGAGCAAGCCGCCGAGCAGCGTTTCGGCCTCGCCGCCTGCGAGCTGCGCGAGCGCGGCCACGCCGGCCTGTTTCTCGACGACGCTGCCGGTGTTCACGATTTCGCCGATGATCCGCACGGCGGCGGCGGGGTCGGCTTTGGCCAGCGCATCGAGGCCCGCAGCGCGGACCTTGGCGTCCTTGTCAGTCAAGGCAGCGCGTGCGGCTTTGGCGAGCTGCGGGTCTTTGAGCGCGGCGAGCGCTTTAATCGCCTCGATGCGCGTGGTGGCTCCGGCATTGGCGCTCGCGGCGAGCGTGGCCAGGGCGTCGCCGGTGCCGGGGATGGAAAGTTTCGCGACGAGTTTCACGACGGTCGCCTGCACGAGCGGTGGGGAGTTTTTCAGCAGGTCGGGCACGGCGGTGGAGATTGCGGCGATGGCGTCTTCGTTGCCGCGCGCGGGGATGGGCCGCCACTGGTTGAGCAGGCGGTCTTTGGGGCTGGGGTTGGCCCAGGCGGAAAGCACGTCGAGCGCGTCGCCGCGCGCGGCGTCCGGCGTGTTCGCGGCGGCGGCGAAGGCGGCGAGCGCGCGGGCGTTTTCGGCTTTGCCGACGCGGAAGTTTGCGTTCACCACGCGCTGGAGGACGTGCGGGTTTTTGAGCGCGGGATTGATGGTGATCGAGGCGAGCGCGGGCATGGCGGCGTCGATCGGCGCGTCGTGAATGGCCCGCGCGGCGTCGAGGATGACGCTCTCATCGGCGTCCTGCAGGAACGCGGCGGCGAGCGGGCTTTTGAGGTGCCGCAGCGCGACCACGGCACCGCCGCGCACGGCCACGGAGGCGTGCTTGGAAAGTGCGGCGATTTGCTCGGGCGTGCCGCAGCCTTTGAGGCCCATGACGCCGCCGTGGCGGAGGATCGGGTCTTTGTCGTCGTTCTCCGCGAGCATGGCCACGAGCGGCTCGAAGGCCGCCCTGGCCCCAAGTTTGCCGAGGCTCATTGCCGCGAAAAAGCGCACGCGCAGTTCCGGGTCCCCGAGCAGCGCGGTGAGCTTGGCGGCTGCGGCCTCGACCTTTGCTTCGCCGAGCGCCTTCGCCGCCTGCGCGCGCACTTCGGGATTCGTGTCGGCGAGCAGCGCGGGCAGCGAGCCGAGCGCGGCGGGGTTTTTTGCCGCGAGCTGCCCCAGCCCCCAGATGCCGTGCAAGCGCGCGAGCGGATTCGCCGCCGCGTTGTCGGCCGCCGCTTTCGCCAGGATCGGCACGGACGCCGCGCCCCGGCCGGCCAGCTCGAACTGCGCCGCCTGCCGCACGCGCATGTCGGCGTGCCCGAGCAGCTTCGCCAGCTCGTTCACAGGCCGCTTTGCCATGCCCTCGCGGATCAGCGTTTCGGTTTCCTTTTGCAGCTCCACGTTCGCGGCGGGGTCGGTGAATTTGTAGATGCGCCCTTTGCCCACGCCGCCCCAGCTCGCCACCCAGTCGAGCACGTAGAGCGAGCCGTCGTTGCCGAACTCCACGTCGGTCGTGAGGATGCCGCTGACCCACTCGCGCGACGTCGCCGTGAAGAACGCGCCCTTCGGCTGGGCGGTGATTTCGTGGACGGCGCTTTTGGCCGCGCCGCCGCGGAAATCGCTGAGGAAAAACTTCCCTTTGTATTTGTCCGAAAGCCCGGTGCCGGGGTTGTAGGTGAACCCGCTGGGTCCGCTGGAAACATTGATGATGGGCGGAATGATGTGGCGGGTGGCCGCCCCGGTTTTCGCATCCCACGGGCGCTCACGCATCCACGGGCCGCGGTCGCGCAGGTATTGGAAAGCCATGCGCCAGCCGCAGTCGCCGCCCTCGACGAGATACACGAAGCGCGCGCCGTCGCCCGCGTCGCAGTTGTTGTCGCCGGTGAAAAGATTGCCGTGCTCGTCAAAGGCCAGTTCCTGCGGATTGCGCACGCCGATGGAGAAAACCTCGAAGTCCGTGCCGTCGGGATGGCAGCGCATGATCGTGCCGTATTCCGTCTCCGCGAATTGCGCGCCTTCCTTCGACTTCACGTTGATGCCGCGGTCGCCGATCGAGAAATAGAGCTTTCCATCCGGGCCGAAGCGCAGCCCGTGCATGTCGTGCCCGCGCAGCGCGAACTTCACGCCGAAGCCGCTGAGCAGCTTCTCCTTCACCTCGGCCACGCCGTCGTCGTTCTTGTCGGCGAAGCGCCAGAGATGCGGGATGCACGTGTACCAGACCTCGCCACCGCGCGCGATCAGCCCCGCGCCCGTGCCGTCCGCGGCGTCGCGGAAGCCGCCGGCAAAAATCGTCACCTTGTCCGCCACACCGCTGCCCGTGCTGTCCTCCAACCGGCGGATGCGGTCCTCGAATTTCTCGAATTTCTCCGCGAATACTTTCGGATCGGAAAATTGCCGGCGCATGTAGGTCAGCCGGTCCTCGACGGATTTCGAGGCGATGTCCTCATCCAGCCAGTGCCCGTGCGCGCGGTTGTCCTCCACGCCCTTTTCCTGGCGGAAAGTCTCGCCCACATACCAGCGGCCCTTTTCGTCCTGCGTGAAGGCCACCGCATTGCCGAGCAGCGGCTCCGCGGCCCACACCGTGCATTTCAACCCCGCATCGAAACGAAACCCGCGGATGGCGTTTTGCGCCTCGGGCGAAGCCCCGGCGACGACCGACGTGGAAGCGCCCGAGCCGTGGCTTTCCTCCGCCGCGAGGAGCGGGCCGGTGAGGCTGGGCAAAAGGGCGAGCGTGGAAACGAAGCGTGCGATTTTCATAGAGCGGGCTGGTGAAAGGGCGGCAACGGAAGCAGTGAATGATTTTTCGTGCAAGCGTGGCGCGCGAGTTGCCGTTTGACCAGGCGAGCACTGCCTTTAACCTCCGGATATTCTTCGCCGCCATGAATCGCCTCATCGCACTTTGCCTCGTCGCGGTCTCGACCGCTGTCGTCACCGACGTTCGCGCCGCTGATTCGCTGCTCGACCCCGCCCGCGCCCGCCCGCTGACCAAAGATCAGGCGGCCTTTTTTGGCCCCAAAGCCCGCACGCTGACCTATGACGCCCGGATGATCCGCGCCGCCGAGATCGCGCAAAAACGCGCACGCGCGAAAATGACGTGGCACTGCTGGAAGTACGTCAAAGACGCGCTGCTCGCGGCCGGCGTCATCGACACGCGCCCGCAGAGCCGCTGGGCCGGGCAGGCCGGGGAGGAGCTGTGCCGCACGTACGGTTTCACGAAGCTCCGCATCACCGACCCGTACCGGGCACCGGTGGGCGCGGTGGTCGTCTATGCCGGGGCGGACGGCGGGCACGTGGAGATCCGCACCGCGAATGGCTTCGTCAGCGATTTCGCCTCCCGCACCGCCTACCCGCGCCCCGTCGTCGGCATCTACGTCAAAGCCGCCTGACCGGCCCGGTGAGATCGCGGCAGCGCGCCGGTGGTCAGTCCTCCGCGCGGCGGGTTTTTTTCCGCCGCACGCGGAGCCAGTTATTCCACGTCTTGCGGAATTTGTCGCGGCGGGTGAGGTAGCGCCGTTCGAGTTCGGTGCCGCGGACGATTTGGCCGAGGATGCCGCGGACGGAAAAATCGTCGGTGTGCAGGATGGTGCAGGCCGTGCCCACCGCCGACTCGTGGTGGGCGTCGCTGCCGGCGGTCATGGGCAGCCTCCTCGCCGCGGCGTAGGCGAGAGCCTGCTCGTTGTAGCGCTTGAGCGTGCTGGCGGCGTTGAAGACCTCCAGGCCGTCGATTTTCAGCGTGTCGAGAACCGCCGCGCGAATGCCCGCGCGGAAGAGGTCATACGGATGCGCCGGGATCGCGAGACCACCGAGTTCGTGGACGAGTTTGCAGACTTCGGCAGCGGGTCGGCCTTTGAGGTTGCCGGGCAGCAGCACGCCGAGGCAAAGGAGATGGCCCTCGGCGGTCGAGACCTCGTTGCCGGGGATCACGAGAAAGCCGTCCACGGGCTGGCCATCCTCGCGGGCGAGGCCGCGGTCGATGAGATGCCGGCACCCATCGCTGGTGTTGTGATCGGTGAGCGCCAAGCCGTGCAGGCCCTTGGCCCGCGCGGCGGCGATCATCGCCTCCGGGCTGCTCACGCCATCGCCGGAAAACCAGGAATGGCAGTGCAGGTCGAGGCGATACGGCATGGGGTCGAGGATGGGTGAAAGGCGGAGTTGGTTGAAGGGAAAAAAGCCGCGCCGGAAAATTCCCGCCCAGCCCGACGGGGAAGGGGAGACCCGCGGTGAGCTTTCCGCGTTGACACCCCAAAATGTAGTGTTAAACCGCTTCCTGCCCCCGAAAAAAACACAAGATGCATTGCTCCAAATGCGGAAGCCTCGAGGACAAAGTCATCGACTCCCGATTGTCGAAAGATGGTCGCGCCATCCGCCGCCGCCGCGAGTGCGTGGCGTGCGCGCACCGTTTCACGACTTACGAGGAGATCGAGCGCGTCGACCTGCGGGTGAGCAAGCGCGACGGGCGCAGCGAGCCGCTTTCCCGGCAAAAGCTCCTCGGTGGGATGCTGAAGGCGTGTGAAAAGCGTCCTGTCAGCGTGGAGAGGCTAGAAACTACCGCGGACGAAGTAATGCGAGAGCTGGAGAGCGAGTTTCAGCGGGAGATTCCGTCGGCCGTGATCGGCGCGAAGGTCATGGACAAGCTCCACCAGCTCGATGAAGTGGCGTATGTGCGCTACGCGTCGGTGTATCGCCAATTTCAGGACATCGGGGAGTTTTTGGAGGAGATTCAGTCGCTCGGGAGGCGGCCCAAAAAAAGTGTGCTGCAACCGGAGCTGTTCAAATAACCCGCCATGATCTGCCTCAAAGACAATCTCCCGGTAATCCAGCTCGCCAGCGGCCAGGCCATCGCTTTCGAGCGCGACTGGCTGGTGCGGTCGCTGACCCAGGCGGCGGCCCGCGCGGGTTACGCAAAATGGTGGCTGGCCTCGCATGTGGCCGAGAGCGTGACGGAATTTCTGCGCGATCAGCCCGACCTCAATGTGCTGCCGGAGGAGCGGCTCACGGCGGCGGTGCGGTCCGTCCTGCAAGTCATCGGGTATGGTGAAATCGGGCAGCACTTTGCGCCGGCACCGCCGCGGGTGCAGGTGTCGCTGGTGGAACTGGCGCGCGCGGCGGGCAGCGGCTACGAGCTGGCGTTTTTCGAGCTGCTCGGCCGTCGGCTGCGGGAGCTGTGCCGGGAGCCGGGGAGCTACTTTGAACTGCTCGGGCTCGAGCCCTGCGTGAAGCTGCTCCGCGCCCGCAAAACCTGGAGCCGCGACTGCGATGCCCTGCGCAGCGAGATCGTCGGCTTTGTCCGCGAACACTCCGGCACCGCGGCCGCCCGCAAAGAAGTCTCCTTTTCCCTCGCGTGACCATTTTCGAAAAGATCGCGGCCCACGAAATCCCCGCGCGCATCGTCTGCGAAACGGAAGACTTCCTCGCGTTTCACGACGTGCAGCCGCAGGCTCCGGTGCATATCCTGATCGTGCCGAAGCGCGCCCTTCCACGCATCGGCGAAGCCCAGCCGGGAGACGCCGACCTGCTCGGGCGCATGCTGCTCGCCGCGCCGGGCATCGCGGCAGCGGCCGGCGTCGCGGAAACCGGCTACCGGCTCGTCATCAACAACGGCCGCGACGCTGGCGAATCCGTCCCGCACCTCCACATCCACCTCCTCGGTGGCCGCAGCCTCCAGTGGCCGCCTGGTTAAAGCGAGTCTCCCGCCCCTACGTTGACCCTCAGCTTCATCCTGCCGCTGGCCTCCGTGCTCGCCATCTGCGTCGTCCGGCTGATTGAGCTGGGCACCAAACGCGACATCTTCGTCGGCTCGATCGTGGAGTTCGTCGGGCTGCGCGGCCGAGCTTGCGCTGGGGACCGTTCCTCGTCGGCTGGGCTTGCGGGATCGCGTCGTTCGCCATCCGGCGGCGGGCCATCGCGGCGCTCGGGAAATTCTGGAGCCTGCACGTGGAGATACGGGAAAATCATGAGTTCGTGCAAAGCGGGCCTTTTCGCTGGGTGCGGCCCCCGGCGGATTTCTCGATGATCCCCGAACTCCTTGCGCTGACGCTCATCTGCAACGCGTTTTTCACCCGGCTCCTGATCCCGGCTTTCTTTGTCCCGGTGCTGATCATGCGCATCCGCATCGAGGAGGTTGCCCTGGTGGAGAAATTCGGCGACGCCTACCGCACGTTCCAGCGCACCAAACCTGCTCTCGTTCCTTGGAAATGGTCGCCCAGCTTAAGCACCCAAGTTCGTCCGAGAGGCGCGTCGGCATCAGCGGCACGAAACCGATCGCCGGGCACACGATGGGTTCGGCTGGCGCCATCGAAGCGGCGGTCTGCGCGCGGGCGATTCACCGGCAGGAAATGCCGCCGACGATTAACCTGCGGAACCCGGAGGAAGGCTGCGATCTCGATTACCTCGCACAAGGACCGCGCCCCTATCCGGTGAACGTCGCGCTCAACATCAACGCCGGTTTTGGCGGACGTTACGCCTGCCTGATTTTTCGGCGCTACACTGGGCGATGACCTTTCTCGAAATCGCGGCTCTCACGGCGGCCGTCGTCAATTTCGCACTTGCCGTCTTCGTCTTCTGGCAGAATCCGAAGGCCCTTCTCCACCGGGCCTATTTGGTTTGGGGACTGGGGGTGGTGCTTTGGAACGGCAGTGCGCTGGTCATGATGTCCGAGGTGTCCCCGGAGCGGGCGTTGTTTTGCGCGAAGCTGCTGCAACTCGGCCTCATCCTCGCGCCGCTGGGCCTGTTCACGACCTCCGTGCTGATCGCCCGGAAGCCGATTCCCAAGCTGCCGTTCGGTTTGTTTTGCGCGCTCCACGTGGGCTTCGTCGGCTCGCTCTTTTCTGATTGGTTCATCACCGGAGTGCGGCGGATTCCGCACGGCTACTGGTCGATCCCCGGCCCGCTTTTCTGGGCCTACACGGTCTCCTGCACCGCGTTGATCGGCGGCTCCATTGTGGTCCTCTACCGGGCGCAAAAAGACGCCCAGTCCCTCCAGCGGATTCGGATTCGCGCGATGCTCCTCGCCATCGTCCTGATCGCCACCGCCGGGACGAACGACCTCTTTCCCATCCTGCACCCGGTCAGCAATCCACTCTATCCGCTGACCAACGTGCCTTTCTACCCGCTCGGGAATATCGCCGCCTGCGTGTACATGACGATCGTCGCCTACAGCATCCTGCAGCACACCCTGCTGAACGTCCACGTGACCCTGATCCGCGTGGTCGCGCAGGTGATCCGCGTGGGGTTCCTTGTGCTCACGGGGCTGTGCCAGTTGCTGATCATTTCCGCCATCGCGCCGGCGAAATTCTCCACCTTTGCCCTGTTTTGCGCGCTCGGAGTCCTCACGGCTTCGGCCGTCATCGCGAGTGTTTTCCTCCCGCGCATCTTCGGCTCGGGCGGGGCGGAAACCTTCGAGCGCAAGCTGCTCGGCGACAGCTTTGAGTATCAGGACAAAGTGCGGAACTTCATCAGCGTGATGCCGTGGTACGCCGACCTCGACGCCCTGATGCGGGATCTTCACGAAATCTTCGTGCGCTCGCTCCGCATCGAGAGCTACCAGATCATTCTACGCGACGAAATGAAGCGCACCTTCGCCCCTTTCCGCTCGTTCCCGGAAGAACCCGCCAGCCCTTTGCCCGAGCTCCTGCCACACTCCCCGATGCTCCGCTTTTTTGAGTGGGGAAAGGGCGAGTACATCGCGCTCCAGAAGCATCAGCTCCGCAGCGCCACAAACAGCGTCGAGCGCGAGGCGGGCAAACAGTTGGAAGACTTTGGCGCGCAGTTTTGCTTCCCGCTCACCTCGCAGAGCGAGCCTTTCGGCCTGCTCCTGGTCGGCAAGAAAACCTCCGACGAACCCTTCACCGCCACGGACATCAACCTGCTCGTCGCTTTGGTGAAAAATCTGAGTCTGGTCGTGAACCAGATCCAACTGAAGTCGCAGATCCTCCAGTCGCAGGAACTCGATCTCCTCGGGCGTATGTCGCGCGGGATGGCCCACGATCTGAACAACCTCCTGACACCCGTGCTGACCCTTTTGCAGATCGCCTTTGAGACGAAGGAACCCTTTGACGAAGAACTCCTGCCGGTCGCGCTGCGCAACATCAAGAGCATGCAGGCCTACATCCGCGAGGCCCTCTTCTTCTCGGAAAATCTGCGTCTGGATTTGAAACTCGGGCGGCTCGATCTCGTGGTCCAGCGCTCGGTCGAACTGGCCCGGGCCGGTCGGAAAAAGGAGGTCGAAGTCATCTCCGTGACGCCCGGCGAAGTGCTCGTCCAGATGGACGAAGTGCTCATCCAGCGGCTGATCGCCAACCTCATCTCGAACGCCATCGACGCCTCCCGCCCGAAGTCCCAAATCCACGTCCATCTCGAACGGCTCGGGCAACTCGACGAATTGGAGTGGGTCCGGGTCCGCGTCGCCGACCAGGGAGAGGGCATTCCCAAGGAAAATCTCAGCCGCATTCTCAAGCCTTACTTCACCACAAAAAATCGTGGCGACGAAAATCGCGGCTTCGGCCTCGGCCTCGCGATTTCCCGGAAAATCGCAAATCTCCACGGCGGCAATCTTTCGATTACCAGCGTGCTGAAAAAGGGCACAACGGTGCATTTCGATTTACCCATCCGCCAACCCACCAACACCTCCCCACCCCCGGTCGCCCTTTCCGCCTGAATGCGCCCGCTTCTCGTAGTTACCAAGCAACCTTCTCTCGCCTCCGCAGTCTCGTCCGCCCTCGTCCGCGTCACCCTTCCCCTCACGACCTAACCCGCCAGACCTCGTCCCGACTATTTTGTTGCGGGCCAAGGCATCGCGCCTGCTCTCTCTTCCGCGCCGATGAAATCCTCCAATTCCCTCCTTGGCGCCGCCGCCGCCCTCGTCCTCTCGACGGCCCCGGCCTTTTCTCTCGGCATCCGCATTGGCGGTCAAAACGCTGAGGCGACCGCCCGCGGTGACGCTTTTGCCGCCACCGCCGACAACCCTTCCGCAGTCTATTACAATCCCGCTGGCATCACCCAACTCGAAGGCACTCGCGCCCTGCTCGGCAGCTCCGCGACCACGCTGCGCGTGCGCGTTGATCCCGAGACGCCGGGCGCATCCGCATTCTCAAATCGGAACACCGAGCTGCAATTTGCCCCGACTTTTTTCGTGACCACCAAGCCGAAGAATTCGCCGCTCGCCTTCGGTCTCGGCATCTACGCCCCCTATGGTCTCGGGCTGGAATACCCGGATGACACGCCTTTCCGCACCACCGCCCGCAAAGGGAAGATCCTCTACGTGGCGATCAACCCCGTGGTCGCCTGGAAAATCCACGACACCCTTTCCATCGCCGCCGGGCCATCCATCAACTACGGCAGCGCGGAACTCCAGCAGGGCGGGATTGCCGTCGGCGATACCTTCAAGTTCAAAGGCGATGGCCTCAGCTACGGCTGGAGCGCCGGCCTCAAGTGGGACCCGCATCGCATGCACCACTTCGGCATCACCTATCACAGCGCCGCCGCCATCACCTTCAGCGGACACACCACCCAGCGCGCCGATCCGTTCACGGTGGCGACGCCATTCGGTCCCTTCCCCGTGGCCGGCATTGACCGCCGTGAGGATGCCGACGCCGAGTTTCACATCCCGCAGAACATCGTCTTCGGCTACTCCTTCACCCCGACGCCTGATTGGAATTTCGAGTTCAACGCCGACTGGACCGACTGGGGCGACCTGAACACCGTCACCCTCCACCAGCAGCGCAGCGGGAACATCCACGTCCCCTATAACTGGCAAGCGAGCTGGTTTTGGGAGTTTGGCGTGACCAAAAAATTCAAGGACGGCTGGCAGGCCAGCGTCGGCTATATCTGGAGCGAAAACTCCGTCCCCGAGGACAGCTTCAACCCCATCGTCCCCGACTCGAACCGGCATGTGCTGAGCGCCGGCCTCGGGCAGAAACGCGCGCACTTTAGCTGGCACCTCGCCTACCAGTGGGCGTATGGCCCCACCCGCACCATCAACCAAGGCACGTCTTCGGACGGCCGATACCGCGCACACGGCAATACTCTTAACCTCACCTTCGGCTACGATTTCTGAGCCGCCCCGGATGGCCGCCCCGCCGGCACCGGACGCCTCCAAAGCCACCCTGCTCATCGTCGATGACGAGGAGGGGCCGCGCCAATCCCTGCGCATCGTTTTCAAAAACGACTACACCGTCCTCCTCGCGACCAACGGAATGGATGCCATCGAGTTGGTCAAAACCAACCCCGTCAACGTCGTCGTCCTCGACATCATGATGCTCGGCCTCTCCGGCGTGGAGACGCTCAAGGAAATCAAGCTGATCGCCCCCTCCGTCGAGGTCATCATGCTCACCGCTTTCGAGACCATCGAGACCGCGCGACAGGCGCTGCGCCACGGGGCCAGCGACTACCTGAACAAGCCTTTCGACATCACGACGATGCGGGCTGCCGTGGCCCACGCCGCGCAAAAACATCGTGCCACACTGGAATTCAAACGCAGCAACGACGACCTCCAAATGCTGCAGGAGGCACTCGAAGCCCATCGGGAGAGAGAGGCAAGGGCCCGCAATACTGGCGAGATCTACGCCAGCGTCCTGCACGACATCAATGGCCCGCTGACCATCATTTCCGGCTTCGTGGAGCGGCTCAACCGCTCGATGGCCAACGCTGCCAGCGTCGAGGGCGAGCAACTCGAGAACATCAAAGGCGACCTCAACCGACTCAACAGCCAGGTCACCCGCTGCGTGGAAATCTCCCGCCGCTATCTAAGCTTTATCAACGGCCAATCCTCCGTGAGATCCTACGTCGCCGTGAATCAGGTGATGAGCGATCTCACCGAACTCCTCACCCGCCACCCCAGCGCCCGCGGCCATCAGCTCACCGTGCGCGGGCTCGACCCTGACGTGACCGCCTCGATCCACGGCACCGACTTTCTCCAAATCCTCCTCAATCTCACGATCAACGCCCTCCAGAGCACCGCGGAACCGCATCTCGTCAAAGTCACCTGCCATCGGCGGACCGAACCGATCGCGATCGAGAAAATCGACGAAACCGACGAGCAGCGTGTCATCAATCGCGAGACCTTTTCCAACCAACCGCCGCTTCTCGCCATCGAGATCGAGGACAGCGGTCCCGGCATTCCACCGGAAACTCTCCGCAAGATGTTCGAGGAACGGTTTACCACCAAACCGCCCGAACACGGCACCGGGCTCGGACTTTCCATCGTCAAACGCCTCCTCCGCGAAGCCGGCGGTGCACTCATCATGCAGACGAAACTCGGCGTCGGGTCGAAGTTCACCGTCTGCCTCCAGACCGTTCCTTAATCGCCGCGGTTCGTCAGCGGGTGCAACTGGCGACGGATTGATTCGGACCATCCC
>CAIQUL010000179.1 GCA_903874975.1 uncultured Chthoniobacter sp.
GGCAAACATGAGGTCAATGTTGATGTTTTCAAACCCGGCGGCGCGCAGGATGGCGTAGGTGTTTTCGGCCTGCGCGGCGTCGTGGACGCGCCCGAGGGTCTGTAAAAGGGCGTCGTCCCAAGACTGGACGCCGAGGCTGATCCGGGTGACGCCCGCGGCATGGAGGAGGCGCGCTTTTTCCGGGCGAACCGTGGCAGGGTTGACCTCGAAGGTCCATTCCTTCAGAGCGCTCAGGTCGAGGTGCGAGCGAAGTCCCGCGAGGAGGTGGTCAAGCTGCTCCACGGTGAGCGCGCTGGGCGTGCCACCGCCGAAATAGATCGTCTCCGGGCGCAGCGCGAACCGCTCGCTGGCGTCGGCGACCTCGCGCAGCAGGGCATCGAGAAAGGCGGTGGTCTTGTTCCGCGCTCCCGTTTCCACGTAGAAGCAGCAGTAGGGGCAGAGCTTCGGGCAAAAGGGGATGTGAAAGTAGAGGTGGCGGATCGGGTGCAAGGGCGTGGCAGCCTTTCTACAGGGAAATGGCAGGCAAGCGAGCGCGGGAGAGAGGCAACTTTTGGAGAGATCCGCGATGCTCGAAAAAATTGGCATGTTGCGCTTGCAGCCGTAGAAGCGATCTGCAAAACACGCCCATGCGTATATCCAAAACCCTCCTTGTGGCGGCTATTGTCGCCGTTTCCTTTTCCACGAATCTCCGCGCAGAATTGAGTCCGGTGAATATCCGCGTCGAGCAGCCCTCGAAGGTGGAAACTGAGCCGGACAAGAAGACCACCACACGCAAGCTCAAGATCACGCTCGCCAGCAGCTCCCAGGAAGAACTCGTCCTCAAGGTGAAGTGGGCACTCCTCGGGCGCGACGTTGAGGAAAAAGAGATCAAGGTGGTGGAGGAGGGTGAGCTTTTCTCGACGATCAAACCCCGCGGCACTGATGTCCAAGAGACCAGAGTGTCCAAGCCACAGGTCGTGACCGAGGCGAAGAAGGACGAAAAAACGCGCAAGCGGACCCCGGCCAAGGGCATAAAATTCGTGGGCTACGGCGTGCAGGTTTTCAAGGGCGAGGTGAAGGTGGCTGAAGCCTTTGACCCGATTTCTCTGAAAGAGATTTGGGGCAAAGCGCCCGCTGCGCCTGCCGCGCCTGCGGCGAAGTGAGGGTGCGGCCGAGATTTCCGCGCGCGCGCTCGGGCAGGCTGCTGCTGAGTTGGCGCGCCGGAAGTGCGTAGGCGCCGACTACATCGGCCTCCGGGCGTCTTTTTCTGGACCGCTCCCGAGGCGAGGGCCGCTTGAATTCATGGCCGCCGCAGTTTTGCGTCCTACCGCTACTTTTGCACCACGAAGTCGATCACCAGCGCGTCTTCGAGGACGGGCTTGAGGAGTGCGACGAAAGCTTGGTGGTCGGGGTGGATGAGGTAGGCGTCGCGGGCGGCGGCATTTTTAAAGGTCGCGATCCAGCAGTGGGTGAAGCCTTTGTCATGCTTCTCCGGGCTGACATTGGTGCCGTATTCGAGGGCTTCGACGGCCGAGATCTTGCCTTTGAGCGCGGCAAATTCCGTGACGACTTTCGCCACCAGCGCTTTGTCGGCGTCGACTTTGAATTTGAAGTGGACGACATGGCGGATCGGGCCGTCGGCAGCGAGGACGGTTAGGCTGAGCATGGCAAGAGTGAGAATGGAGGTGAGGATTTTCATGGCGAATCAGGGGTTGGTTTGGAGAAAAAAGAACCCGACCCGAAGGGTGCGCCTTCCGGGCCGGGTCAGATTAAGGGGGGCTCTTCAGTTGGCAGCCGCGGCCTACGAAGATTTTTTCTTCGCCGCACATTTCGCACCATCCTTGGAGCAGGCTTTGGTGTCGCCCTTGGCGCAGCATTTCTCCGGCTGCTTCGAGCAGCACTCGGATTTCTTTGGAGCGCCCGCGCAGGCGGCAAACGCGAGGGTGGTGGCGATGAGGATGAGGTTGGAGATTTTCATAAGGGCGAAGAAAGTGCCCAAATTCGGAAGAAAGGCGAACGTTTTTCCGACCGGAGCCAGTTCAGGAATCGAGATAGGGCCCATCAGTTCGACCTCTCCGGCATGCTCGCCGCGAGCAGTGCGGGATCGCTTTCCACCGCCGCGAAGAACGA
>CAIQUL010000180.1 GCA_903874975.1 uncultured Chthoniobacter sp.
CGATCACTCGATCTCGCCCGGGATTTCCGCGGGGTAGCCGCTGATCGCGCGGCTGGCCTGGCAGCCGGAAAGCGCGGCGCTTTCCACACAGCCGACGTTCAGGCCGTTGTGCGTCCAGTCGCCGGCGAGGTAGAGGTTGGCGCACCCGGACTTGCCGGACTTGAGGCGGTATTTGGTGCTGCCGGCCACGCTCAGGACGTAGCGTTCGCTGGGGTCGATATTGGCCCGGTAGTAGGGTCCGTCGGTGCGGGCGGGAAACTCGGTCGCGGTCACCGGCGGATCGTGCGGGTCGTCCTCGGACGGGCCGCAAAGCGGAGCGGAGCAAGAGACGCTGTCATCCTGAACGGAACGCAGCGCAGTAAAGCATCGAAGACTGAAAAGCGGACGGAGGCGCATGGGAGAACGCGCGGCATCATCGCCCACTCACCAGCCCACCGCCTCCGCCCCCGCCGGAAGTTCGAGGTCCTCCGACTGCGCTCCGCAAAGCCTCCGCTCCGCTCAGGATGACGGCGTTTTTTGCACCTCGCCGCACCCCGTGTATCACTCCCCGCACCAGTCACCGTTCACCGTTCACCATTCACCGTTCACCATTCACCGTTCACCATTCACCATTCACCATTCACCATTCACCATTCGTCATTCGTCATTCGTCATTTCCTCCCCCGCCCTTCTCACGCATGCTCCGCGGCTCCGCATGAAAACCACCCTACGCGTCTTCGCTTACGTCCGTCGCTATCCCTGGATGGCCGCAGGCATGCTCGCGTGCGCGGTGCTCGCCACGCTGATGATCGTGGTTTTCCCGAAAGTCACCCAGCTCATCATCGACGACGTGCGCGCGGGCCGCGGCGATCGATTGACTTGGCTGGTGCTCGTGGCGGCGGCTTCGTTTTTCGTGCGCGATGCCTTCAACGGCATCCGCATCGTGCTCAACAACACCTTCGAGCAGCGCGTGATTTTCGACCTGCGCAGCGATCTCTACGCGCACATCCAGCAGCTCCCGCTGACCTGGTTCGACAACCGCGCGACCGGCGACATCATGACGCGACTGCTCGAGGACGTGACCGCCGTGGAGCGCGTGCTCATTGACGGCATCGAGGGCGGTGTCGTCGCCGTGCTCCAGATCGTGATCGTGGCGGCGATGCTCTTTTCCTACAACGCGCAGCTCGCGGGGCTGGCGCTCCTGCCCGTGCCGCTGCTCATCGCCGGCGCCCTGGCCTACACGCTCACCGCGCCGCACCGCTACCGGCTCCAGCGCAAGGCGTCGTCGGCCATGAACGCGCTGCTCCACGACAACCTCGCCGGTATCCGGCAGATCAAAACCTACGTCCGCGAGCGCGAGGAGCACGCGCGCTTCAACGCCGTGAGCCAGCAGCTCCGCGCGGCGACGCTGACCGTGATGAAAGTGTGGGCGATGTACAATCCCACGATGAGTTTTCTCGGTGCGTGCGGCGCGGTGCTCGTGGTCGGCTTCGGCGGACGCGCGGTGCTGCGCGGGGAAATGGGCGTGGGCGATCTGGTGGCCGTCTTGTGGCTGGTCGGCGCGCTCTACGATCCGGTGGGAAAACTCCACTCGCTCAACCAGCTCGTGCAGGCCGGACGCGCGGCGGGCGAGCGCGTCTTCGAAATCCTCGACACGCCCGCCGAGCCCGGCCGGGTGGAGCACGACGAGCCGGTGAGCATTGTCGGCGACGTGCGTTTTCAGGACGTGGGCTTCGCGTATTCGGAGGAGCTGCCCGTGCTGCATCACGTCACGCTCCACGCGCGCCCCGGCGAAACCGTCGCTCTCGTCGGCCACACCGGCGCGGGGAAAAGCACCCTCGTGCACCTGCTCACGCGCTTCTACGAATTCAACGACGGCGAAATCCTCATCGACGGGAAACCCCTCCGCGCTTTCTCCAAAAGCGCGCTGCGCTCCGCGATCGGGATGGTCACGCAGGAGAGCTTCCTTTTCAACGGCTCGATCCGCGACAACCTCCGCCTCGGCAAACCCACCGCGACCGACGCCGAACTCCTCGACGCGCTCGCCGTTGCCAACGCCCGCGAGTTTGTCGATCGGCTGCCGGAGGGCCTCGGCACCGTCGTCGGCGAGCGCGGGGTAAAGCTCAGCGTCGGCGAAAAACAGCGCGTTTCCATCGCCCGCGCGCTGCTCAAAGACCCGCCCATCCTCGTCCTCGACGAAGCCACCGCGAGCGTGGACACGCAGACCGAGCGGCTCATCCAGCAGGCGCTCGACCGGCTCATGGCGCAGCGCACCAGCTTCGTCATCGCCCACCGCCTCTCGACCGTCCGCCACGCCGACCAGATCCTCGTCATGGACCGCGGCCGCATCGTCGAGCGCGGCCGCCACGACGACCTCCTCGCCCTCGGCGGCATTTATGCGCGACTTTGTGAGAGCAGCTTTCTGGAAACGCGCGAGGCTGTGGGTGCCGGGTAGTGGTTCCGGCTCGAAAGGAAGTTTCCAAACCCTCAGTTTGGGAGCGGGCGCAAAAACCCACCGTCCCCATCGCCCAACTACAGATAATTGCGTTTCTCCCCAGCCCCGATTTAGACCAAACACTTGGCTCATTTTCAGCCCTCTTTTCAAAACTTTGGAACGTGGGAACAAACACCGATCTGCTCGTGGACGGGAGGATGCCGGAGAGGAGCGGTTACGAACTGGTCTGTGCGCTCCGGTCCGACGCCCAATCGGATGGCCTCCGCATCATGATGTTGACCGCCAAGACGGAAATGGAGGTCGGGAAGCAAGAGCCCATCTCCAGAAGATTTCGCCGGCCACCCTGCTCTGGCCAGAGACCGGAGCATCTAGCTGGATCGCAGGCAACTCCTGATCCCAAACTTAGTTGAACTCCGGACGATGCGGCCCGGCAGGGC
>CAIQUL010000181.1 GCA_903874975.1 uncultured Chthoniobacter sp.
ATCGCGGCTGGAGAGGAGGCCCACGATTTTCAAGACGAGGGAGGATTCGACGGTGGCAAGCTGGGCTTTGACTCCGCTGGGGACGTTCAGGCCAGAGGAGCGCCAGTCTGCGAGGGGGAATGCCGTGCCGGCGAGCTGCGAGGTGAGCGGGACGACGAAGAGATCGCCGGGATAACTGCCGAAGCCGATGACGACCGCCGGGCGGGCTTTCCGGCTGCTCAGGTCCGTGAACGGAATGGGCAGCAGGACGAGGTCATCGCGCGAGCAGTTCATTGAAAACGTCGTCGGCGTCGTTGTCCCACACGGCGGCCAAACGGCGCTCGGATTGCGCCAGCCAAGCGGCGCGCTCGGCGTCGTTTTCCAAGGTTTCGACTGAAACCATGACGCGGGTGTGCTCGGGCAGATGAAGAGGCTGGAGCGGTCGCAGGAACCCGTCTTCGTAGATGGCTTCGACGGCGGTGGTCATGGGCGCACGCGAGGTGGCGCGGCTGGCCATGGCAAGAGTGCATAGGCCCACATCCTTTCCCCACCGCCTCCTTGGCCTCGCGCCGCGGAGGAGTCCTTGAAGCCTCGCGCCCGCTTTGGCCCCCGGTTTAGCGGGCGACCGGCTTTAAGTCCTGATCGTAGACCGTCACCTTCCCGATCTTCTCCAGCGCGGGCTGCACTTCTTTGGCTTCGCCGACGACGATGATCGCGAGGTCGGCGGGGTTAAGGTGCTTTTTCGCCAGGGCCTGGACCTGCGCGGGCGTGGTCGTAGCCATGCGGCGGGCGTAGGTTTTGTAAAAGTCGGCGGGCAGGCCGTAGAGGTCGATGTCCTGGACGCGCTGGGCGGTGCGCGCGGAGCTTTCGAGCGAGAGGAGGTAGTTGCCGACATTGTATTGGCGCTGGAGGGCGATCTCGTTTTTGGGGACCGGTTCGTCGCCGAGGCGGGCGATTTCCTTGAGCGTCTCGATGACGGCGGGCGCGGTGACTTCGTTGCGCGTCTCGGCGTGGGCCTGGAAAGCTCCACCGTGTTTCAGCATGCTGAAGGCGGAGTAGGCGCCGTAGGTCCAGCCGTGCTTCTCGCGGAGGTTTTGGAAAAGGCGGCCGCTGAATCCGCCGCCGAGGGTGGCGTTGAGGATATTGAGTTCGGGCGTGTCGGGATTGGCGCGGGCGGGGCCGGGGCGGACGATGACGATGTTCGACTGCACGGAGCCGGGACGGTCGAGGAGATGGATGGTCACGCCGCGCATTTCGGGTGGCGCGGCCATTTTGATCTTCTTCGGATCGCCCGGTTTCCAGTCGCCAAAGGCGCGCTTGATCTCGGCGAGGATGTCGGCGGTTTTCACGTCGCCGACGATGGCGAGGGTGGCGTTGTTCGGCACGAAGTGCTCGCGGTGAAAGGCGATGAGGTCGTCGCGCGTGATGGCCTGCACGGCGGCGGGCGTGAGATACGCGCCGTAGGGATGCTCGCCGTAAAGGACCTTGCCTGTGAGCTTGGCCGCGAGTTTGGCGGGCTGTTGCTTTTCCTCCTCCAGGGCGGAAAGCGACTGCCGCTGAATCTTGGCAAACTGCTCGGCGGGGAAGGCGGCGTGGAAAACCGCGTCGGTGAACAGGTCGAGAATTTTGCCGGTGTATTTGGTCAGCCCGCTGGCGGAGATGCCGATGGAATCAGGTCCGGCGTCCGCTTCGAGGGCCATGCCGATGGAGTCGGTCTCCAAGGCGAAGGCGGCGGCGTCGCGCTTGGCGGTGCCGCGGTTGATGAGTTCGGCGACAAACTTGGCGGTGCCGTTTTTCGCTCCGTCGAAGATCGAGCCGCTGCGGATGACGAGCCGGAACGTGACCGTGGGTTTGCGGTCGTCCTCGATGACGAAAACCTTGAGGCCGTTGGGCAGCGTCTCGGTTTTGTAGTCGGGAAAGGAAGCGGCAGGCGCGGGATCGGGCGCGGGCTTTTTCGTGCGGTCGATGGCGGCGGAGGCGGAGAAAATGACGAGTGACGAATGCAGAATGACGAGGGAAGCACGAAGCGGGAATGACCAGCGGCGTGATGACTTTCGGACAAGCGGGCAAGGCAAAGCAGAGCAATTCATGATGGGTTCGGGTTTCGACATTCTTTCGTCATCCTGCATTCGTCATTTTCCCGCAGGGGCGGCGGGCACCGGGAAGCGCAGCACGTTCACGCCTTCCTTGGTCAGATACTTGTTGGCCACGCGCTGGAGATCCTCGCGTTTCACCGCGAGATAGCGGTCCAGCTCGGTGTTGATGAGATTCGCGTCGCCGTAAAACAGGTGGTAGCGGGCGAGGTTCTTGGCGCGGGTGCTCATCGCGCCGGAGCTGCTGGCGAACGCCGCCTCCTGCTGGTTCCGCGCTTTCTGATACTCCTCCTCGGTCACGCCGTCCTTTTTCACCCGCTCGACTTCCTCGTCGATGAGGGCATCGAGCTGGTCGAGCGTCACGCCCCGCTGGCCCACCGCGTGGACGCCGAGCATCCCGGCGCTTTCGAGCAGATACGGAAACGCCTGCACATCGAGCGCGGCCTGCTCTTTCTCGACGAGTCGCTTGTAGAGCCGCGAGCTGCGGCCCGAGCTGAGGATGTTGCCGAGCAGTTCCAGCGCGTAAGCGTCGGGATCGGTTTCCTTCGGCGCGCGCCACGCGTGCATGGTGGCGGGGAGCGGCGTGTTCGGCTTGAGGACATCGTGCTTCACTGGCGCGGTCTGCGGCGGCAACTCGATCTTCGGACGCTCGATCGCTTTGCCGCGCGGGATTGGGCCGAAGTATTCGGCGACTAGCTTCTTCGTCGCTTCGAGATCGAAGTCACCGGCGATGGCCAGCGTGGCGTTGTTCGGGATGTAGTAGGTTTTCCAAAAATCGCGGAACTCCTCGATCTTCGCCTCGTCGATGTATTGCGCGGAACCGATCGGCACCCACGCGTAGGGCGTGCCTTTGAAAACGAGCTTCGCCAGTTCCTCGAAGAGCGAACCGTAGGGCCGGTTGTCGTAGCTGCGGCGCTTCTCCTCCTTCACGACCTTGCGCTGCGTCTCCACGCCCGTCTCGTCGATCTTCGCGTGCAGCATGCGCTCGCTTTCGATCCAGAGCGCGAGCTTGAGCTGGTTGCTGGGCAGGTTGAAAAAGTAGTCCGTCTGGTCGAACGAGGTGCTCGCGTTGAGGTTGCCGCCGGCCCCGGAGATGTATTTGTCGATCTTCCCGCGCGGGATGTTTTTCGTCCCCTCAAACATCAGGTGCTCGAAAAAATGCGCGAAGCCGGTGCGGTCCGGCCGCTCGTTTTTGCTGCCGACATGGTAGAGCACATAGGTCGAGACGACGGGCGCGGCACGGTTCTGGTGGAGGATGACGTGGAGGCCGTTGGGCAGATCGTATGCGACGAACTTGATGGGCTTGAGAGCGACGCGGGGCAGCGGGGCGGAATCGGCCTGCGCCCGCACCGGCAGGGGCGCCAGCGCGAGGGCGGTGAGCAAGGTGAAGAAGGCGGTGCGGGTCATGAGAGCGGGATGAGACAGCCTGGAGGGTGATGCGTTCAGTATCGGCGGGCAAGGCCGCGGTGCGGATGCGGCGTGGTTTGACTTCCCAAGCGCAGCGGACAATCTCCCCGGTTTCGTCCGCCTGTTTCGCTGATGACTTCGTCTTTCTCCCCCACCCAACGCCTCGCCCGCGGACTGTGGCAGCTCTCGTGGCTGCTGCTCGCACGCTGGACGCCGCGTCCGCTCCACGTTTGGCGCGTGCTGCTGCTGCGGATGTGGGGTGCGCGCATCGGCGCGGGGTGTCTGGTCTATGCCGACGCCGTCATCTGGGCTCCGTGGCATCTCTCGATGGCAGACGGGGCGGCGATCGGCGACGGGGCGGAGATTTACAATGTCGCCCCGATCGCGCTCGGTGTCCGCGCGGTGGTTTCGCAAAAGGCGTTCCTTTGCTCGGCGTCGCACGATCACCGGCGCGAGGGTTTTCCGCTGACGAGTGCGCCGATCACCGTCGGCGACCGTGCGTGGGTGGCGGCGCGGGCAATCGTGCTGCCGGGCATCACCATCGGCGCAGGCGCGGTGGTGGGTGCAGGCAGTGTGGTCACGCGCAATGTGGTGCCGGGCTGCACGGTGGCAGGGAACCCGGCGAGGGTGGTGCGCGCGGCGGAAGCCGTTTCTGCCTCTTCCTCTTCCGCTTAATCTTGCTCCTTCCGGATCGAGGAAGATTAAGCGGAAGAGGAAGATTATGAAAAAAGCGAACCCCAACTCATGAGATGCCCTAAGCAGCCTGCAACGCCGGAGGCGCGAGGGCACGCCCGCTGACATTCTTTACCCTCCCGCGCTCAGAAATCCTGCCGCATTTCCACGAAAGGGAGCGCGCCCTCCGGGGGACGCGCGGTGAGACAGGGCGAAGCCTTTGGCCCGAGCGATGCAACTTCCGAAAGCGTCTGGCCTTTGGCGCCGGTCGTGTCTTTCGTGGACCTCCTTCCCGTTTTTCGGTTTAACCAACCGGCAAGCCTGCACCGCTATGAAACTCACCCACCTCCTCGTCGCCATCGCCTTGTTTGGGACCGCCGCGGCCCATGCGGCGGAGCCGCTGCGGGTGTTCATTCAGTCCGGCAAGAAAACCCACGCGCCGGGTTTGCATGAGCATCCGCAGTTTCTCGCCGACTGGGTCAAGCTCCTCAACGCCCGCGGCGCGCAATGCGCGGGTGGCGCGGAGTTTCCCAGCGACGAGGAACTGGCCCGCACCGATGTGCTGCTCATTTACACCGCCGATGGCGGCGATCTCGATGCCGGCCGGCGCGCGGCGCTCGGGAAATTCCTCGCCCGGGGTGGCGGTCTCGTGACCGTGCTCGATGGCGTGTGCGGTCACGACCCGCACTGGTGGAAGACCGTCACGGGCGTCGCGTGGGAATACAACCGCACGCGCTGGGTCTATGCGAAGCTGACGCTGCGCTTCCGCGACGCGACGCATCCGGTGTCGGCGGGCGCGGTGGATTTCGCGCTCGACGACGAGGTTTATGACGGGCTGCACGTCGTGCCCGAAGCCAAGGTGCTGGCCGAATCGGAGTTCCTACCGCCCAAAAGCGAGCCTGGCGCGAAGCCGAAAACGGTGCCGCAAGTCTGGGCGTTGGAAAAGGACGGTTACCGCGCTTTCACCAGCATTCCGGGACTGCGGCTGACCACGTTCAGCGTGCCGGCCTACCGCGCCCTGTTGCTGCGCGGAATTGCCTGGGCCGGACGGCGCGAGCAGGTCGCGGAGTTTTGCACGCCGGACGAAACCGCGGCGCTGCAGGGGCGCGGGACGGCACGCTGAGATGGACGCGGGTGGCCTTGCCCTTGAGTTTTTGCAAATCGAGCGGGCTGGTGTCGGAGAGCACGAGGTGGCTCACGTCGATGTGCGCGCGGACGCGCGGGTGGCGGCAGTCGTTCACGCCCCCTTGCCACCTTTGCGCGAAACAAGTGGAGCGTCTTTCAGGCTTCTAAGTCAGCGCGTGGCGGTCCAGTCGAGGACCACCTTTCCACAATCCCCCGAACGCATCGCGGCGAAGCCCTGCTCGAACTCGAAGTAGGGGAGTCGGTGAGTGATGACCGGCGTGATGTCGAGGCCGCTTTGGATCATCACGGTCATCTTGTACCACGTCTCATACATCTCGCGGCCGTAGATGCCTTTGATCGTCAGCATGTTGAAAACCACCTTGCTCCAGTCGAGGGCGATCTCCTCGCTGGGGATGCCGAGCATGGCGATTTTTCCGCCGTGGCACATCGCGTCGATCATCGAGCGGAAGGCCGCGGGATTGCCCGACATTTCGAGCCCCACGTCGAAACCCTCGGTCATGCCGAGTTGCTTTTGCACGTCAGCGAGCGCGCCGTTGCTGACATTGAGCGCCACGTCCACGCCCATCTTTTTCGCGAGCGCGAGGCGCTGCTCGTTCACGTCGGTGATGACCACGAAACGCGCGCCCGCGTGGCGGACCACGGCGGCGGCCATCAGCCCGATGGGCCCCGCGCCGGTGATGAGCACGTCCTCGCCGAGCACCGGAAATGAGAGCGCGGTGTGGACGGCGTTGCCGAGCGGGTCGAAGAGGCTGGCGACATCGAGGTCGATGCCGGGGCGGTGATGCCAGACGTTGGTCATCGGAAGCGCGAGGTATTCGGCGAAAGCGCCGGGCCGGTTCACGCCGATGCCGCTGGTGTGCGCGCAGAGGTGGCGGCGTCCCGCGAGGCAGTTGCGGCAGCGCCCGCAGACCACGTGCCCTTCACCGCTGACGATCTCGCCGGCGAAAAAGTCGTTCACGTTTTCGCCCGTGGCGATGACCCTGCCGACGAACTCATGGCCGACGACCATCGGCACCGGGATGGTTTTCTGCGCCCACGCGTCCCAATTGTAGATGTGCTGATCCGTGCCGCAGATGCCGGTCCGCAGAACCTCGATGAGCACGTCATTGAGGCCGCATTTCGGATCGGGCACATCCTTCAGCCAGAGGCCGCGTTCGGATTTCGCTTTGACGAGGGCTTTCATAGGCGGGCGGATTGGTAGCGGCGAACCGAGGCGCGGCGCAACTGCGAACGCCCGATATGACACGGTGGAAACACCCCTTGCCATCGCCCGTCGGCCTGCCTACTTTTCCGCCCTCGTTTCGAGAAAAGCGCGGTTAGCTCAGTGGTAGAGCACCTCCCTGACACGGAGGGGGTCACAGGTTCGAACCCTGTATCGCGCACCATTTCGGTGCTGGTTTGGAAGAAGGACGAAACCGACGCTCACCCCCACCGACTCTTCACCGGATGCAGCGTCCACGCGCCGCTTTGACAGGCGGTTTCGATCTCGGAGAGGCGGTCGCCAAGGTGGCGGACGAAACGGGTCTGCGGGCCGTAGTCGCGGAGGCGGTAGCCGAGGTGGTGAGCGAGGGTAGGGGGGAAGATTTCGACATACATCGGATGCGGCTCGGGCGTGGCGGCGACGGCTTCGAAGGCGGCGCGGGTCCAGAAGGAGCCGGTCGCGATCATGCTCAGGACGACGCCCGGATCGGCGCGGCAGGTGACTTTTCGCCAAAAATCCTCGAACGCCGGCTCCGCGGCATGGGCGAGGTAATGGACGCAGTTCGTGGCATCGACGCGGCGCAGGTGGAAGCCGAGGACGTCGGCGTGTTCCTCGGCGAGCAGGGCAAGTTGCCGCTGGTTCAGGTCCTCGACGAGCGGCAGGTGGTCATACTCCGCGAAATGGATATGCGCGTAATCCGGCGTCCCGCGCCAGGCGGCGACTTCGCGAAAGACGCTGCCGTAGCTTTGCTGTTCGCGCTGGTGTTCGCGCGTGCGGAGGCGGGGATCGTCGATGAAGACTTTCGCCGCGTGCGGGATGGCCTCGAAATCCGCGCGCGTGCCGCCGCAGGCGAGCAGGATGCTCTCGGGCGGGACGCACTTTTTCCACCACGCCAGCATCGCCGCGACGGCGCTAGCGGGCTGGTGGGTGAGGATGACGTTGAGGACGGGCTTCATGCGGAAAATTGGGCGGCGCGTGGAGCACGAAGCCGATGTCCTGTTTCCAGTAAGTCATCCGCGTTTGCGGCAGGAAGACCGGCTTCACCTCGGCGTCGAGACCGATGACCGCGATCCGGCCCCGCCACGGAATGACGAACGCGCGGCCAATCACCTCGCCCGTTTCCGCGTTCACGACCTTTGACCCCACGCTCCGCGCGAGGGCGATCATGAGGCGGCGGACGGTGCGAGCGAGAAAGGACATCGAGGAGAATCGTTGGGCGAAAAGTTCTTTCCGTTAATTTGGCAGAATTCCGTTAATTCCGTCCTGAAAAGGCTGAACGAAATTACCAAATTTCGCCAAATTAACGGAATGGAGAGCCGGAGTTTTCTCGTGGCAAAGGCTCATAGTTTTGTCCCGCTGCGGAGCTTTTCCTTCTCCTTGTCGTATTCGTAAAAGGGCTCGCGGAAGAGGTAGAGCAGCCAGTGCGCGAAGCCCGCGAGCGGCGAGTGGTAGCCGAGCCAGGCGAGGAAGGCGTTGTTGAAACAGATGAGGCCGGGGTAGTCGGTCCACTTCCGCACGAGATAGAACTTCTCCTTTTGAAAACGTGCGAGGTCGGCGTTGAGGCGGATGTTTTCAAACGGCGTCCACCAGCCGCGCGAGCGGAAGTATTGCAGGTATTTCACGCGCGCCTCGTCGATCTGCATGATGCGGCAGCACACGCGGTCGGCGGCGACGAGGTCGTTCGAGCCGAGGAGGAAATTCATGTCCACCACGTCGCCGAGCATCGGGCCGGTGCGGTTCAGTCCGAAGCGGCCGTCGATGAGCGAAAAGGCGTGCGGCAGCCGACTGTTGAACTCGTACATCGTCTCCGCGAAATACGGGTGCAGCTTCAGCCGTTCGGTCGGCTCCTGGATGCAGCCCCACTGGTTCTTGATCGACATGGAGACCTGCGTGTTCATGTGGATCTTCGGCACGGGGAGCGTGATGAAAGCGTCGATCTCGCGGAGCATCATCCGCGGCACCGGCACGCGCAGAGTTCGCCAGCCCGCGCGGACTTCCAGCCACTCCCGCTCGGTGAAACTCACGTTCGCAATCTCCGCGCCGGTTTCGGCGGCGAGCTGGTCGATGCCCATGCCTTTGAACACTTCGTCGATCGAAAAGCGGTTGTAGCCGCCGCTGTCGGCCTCGCCGATGACCACGCGATACCCGCGCCCGCGCAGGCACAGCGTGACCGCGCGCAGACATTCCAGCGAGGTCATCACGCCGGGGCGGAATTGCGGAAACGTGAGGTTCGGCTTGAGAAAGACGCGCGCACCGGGCGCGACGGTTTCAAAGAAGCCGATCTGCGTGAGCGTCTCCTCGACGACCGGCGCGTAGTTGGTGCCTTCGAGGTGCTGGAGATGGACGATGGGGTTCGGGTTCATCGGCGGGTCAGTCGCAAACACGCTTCCCGTAGCTCGGGTGCCTTGCCGCTGGCGGCATCCCAAACCACGGATTCATCGACCGCAAAATAGGAATGGACCAGCACATCGCGGAATCCCGCAATCTGCCGCCAGGGAATGCCGGGTTCCTTTTGCTTGAGTTCCTCGGGCAGATTTTTCACGGCTTCTCCGATGATCTCAAACTGACGGATGACCGCATCGACTGTTTTCGAGTCAGCACCGAATGTCGCAACGTCAAAGCCAGCAATGTAGCCTGCGACGCGATCACAGCCTGCGATGATGTCTTCCAGACGAAGCTGCGGTTCACGCGACATCGAGCAGTTCGGCCTCAATTGCCGCGAGGAAACGCGCTTTGCACGCCGCACGGGAGACCACATCCACCCGCCCGCCGAGCACTTTTTCGAGATGCTCTTTCAGTCCCATGAAAGTGCTGAAATCTGGAGGGGAAGCGAACTGCACGAGGAAGTCCCAATCGCTCGAGGGTTCCGCTTCACCTCTCGCGCGGGAACCAAAAAGCCAGGCATGCACCACGCCGAACCGCTCCCAATCCTCGCGCCGAAGCGGAAGCCGGTTCGCTGGATGATCAGGCATGGAACGCATTGGATTCAAAGGTGGTTATAGGTGGCTGAGGAAATCCATCAACGGGTATCAGCAAGGCAGTCTTCATAAACGCGGACGATGTTTTCGACCATGCCGTTCAGCGTAAAAAGTTCGTCGATCCGCCGGCGGCCCTCCGCGCCGAAGCGCGCGCAGAGCGCCGGATCGCGGAGCAAAACCTCGAGCTTGTCCGCGAGCGCCACCGGATCGCTGGGCGGAACGAGGAAGCCGCTTTCGCCATCGGCGACCTGCTCCAGCGAGCCGCCGAGCTTCGTGGCCACGACCGGCACGCCCATGCCCATCGCCTCCATGACCACGCCGCCGAACGGCTCCGGCTGCGCCGAGGGCAGCACGAAGATGTTCATCGCCGCGTAGGCCGGACGCGCGTCGGCGATTTCGCCGGTGAAGATCACATCGTCGCCGAGTCCGGCCTCGCGGATGATGCCGTGCAGCACTTCGACGTGTGATTCGTTGCCGGGAAACGGCGCACCGACGATCACGTATTTCGCGGTCACGCCGCGCTTTTTCAAAATCGCCGCCGCCTGCAGCAGGAACTCCTGGCCTTTGCGGATGAGCTTGATGCGCCCCACGCACCCGATGACCGGCTGCGCGCCGAGCCCGTAGGTCGCGCGAAATTTCGCCCCCGCCTCCGGGTCGTCGAGCGCGAACTCCGCCAGCTCAAAACCGTCATGCACGACCGTCGCGCCAAACGCGGCGGGGAACTGCCCGGCGATCGGCCCTGACACTGCGAGGATGCGATCCGAAAACGCGTGGATGTAGCGCGAGTAGAGCGCCCAAAACGAACGGAACTCCTGAAACCAATCGCGGATGTGCCACACGCTCGGCACGCCCGCCAGCCACGCCGCGGGCCCGGCGGAAAGCACCACGCCGGCGTTCGTGTGCACGAGGTCGATGCGCTCGCGCCGCACCAACCGCCACCTCGCGAAAATGGTGAGCGGGAGATTGAGCAGAAACGGGATCAGCCGCCACGAGCGGAAGACGCCGCGCGTGATCACGCTGACCTGCGGGAAGAAAATCACCTTCGCGCCCGTGCGCTCGAGCAGCGCCTCCAGTGGCCCGTGCTCGGGGAGCACGACCACGCCTTGAAAGCGCTGCGGATCCAGCCGCTCCAGCAGCCGCACGAGGCAGCGGCTCGCGCCGTAAATGTCCGCGCTGTTGTTCACGAAAAGAATGCGCGCCGGCTGCGGGGCCGCGTCCACGGTGCCGTTGCACTCGTCGTAGACGCGCACGATTTTCTCCACCATCCCGCCGACCGTGAAGCGCTCCGCAATCCGCCGCCGGCCCGCCGCGCCCATCCGCGCCCGCAGCCCGGCGTCGCGCAGCAGTGGCTCCAGTTTTTCCGCGAGCGCCGCCGGATCGCCGGGCGGCACGAGGTAGCCCGTCTCGCCGTCGGCCACCTGCTCCAGCGAGCCGCCGATGTTCGTCGCGATGACCGGCACGCCCATGCCCATCGCCTCCATGACCACGCCGCCGAACGGCTCCGGTTGGGCCGACGGCAGCACGAAGACAT
>CAIQUL010000182.1 GCA_903874975.1 uncultured Chthoniobacter sp.
AGCCATTCAGGCGCAGGATCTCGGCGAACGGCGCGACGCTGTTGGGCCGCTGCCCCGTGTTGCCCGGAAAGCCCGTGGCCGTTTCGGTGATGCTGCCCATGTGGTTCATGTGGTGATTGCGGCCCGAGAGCAGAGCCGTCCGTGTGGGCGAGCAGAGTGCGGTGGTGTGAAATTGGTTGTAGCGCAGTCCCTGTTTGGCGAGGCGGTCCGCTGTCGGCATGCGCACCGGCCCACCAAAGGCGCTCGGCATGCCAAAGCCCATGTCGTCCACGAGCACGATGAGCACATTCGGCGCGCTGACCGGAGCCTTGATCTCGAAGCGCGGCGGAGCCTTGGCATCACGAGCGTCGAGCACCGTGCTGCGTGGGTAATCCGGTTCGGCGATGGGCAACGAGGTGCGGTCGAGTTGCACGTCATTGGCCTGCGCCACAGCTTGTGGGGCGAGGGCCAGCGTGCCTAGCGCGAGACCGAGAAAGAAGAGAAGGGCGGCGTTTTTCATAGGAGGGTTTGTTGGATTTTTTCAGCAGCTTCTGCCTGGAACGCTAGAAGCCTTTCGGTTGGAAGGTTGTCAATTTGTCGGCCTGTCCGCTCACCATCGCCTGTCATTTGCTGACCTTTTATTGTCCTGGAACAATGGCGTCTTCCGCGATCAGGCCGATGCGGTTGATTTGGTTACTTCTTTTCGGGCGGGAAGATGGTCTTCCAGTCGTCCTTCATGCTCACGATGGTCCAGCCTTTTGCGGCGGCCTCGTCCAGACCCAATTTAACAGTAGGCTGCTGTTGAATTCGGTTTTTGTTCTCGATGAAGAATTTCCGCATCAACTGAAGATTGGTGATGGAAAATCCCCTACCAAATTCTTCGGCCAATCGGGTTGAGAGGGCCTTGAGCATTTCCTGTCCGTATCCAGCCCGCTTCGCGCCCTTCTGCTCATGCTCCACGATGCGGCGGCCAATCTCGAAATTGGTCATCACCTGAAACGTATCCACCACCGAAGCCACGCCCCGACGGGCGGACTGGATGAGGTCGCGGACTTCGGTGAGAAGCCCACGCAAGCCGCGGTCGGATGACTACGCGGGCGCGGCGGCTTTCGGAGCAGCGGGCTTTTGTTTCATTGATGTTTATTTCGCTGGTGAAGTCGCGGGCTGGCCACCCGGCCAACCCGCGTGGTGCCCAAGCAAAGCAACAATTACTCGCGGATGGCCGCGAGCTTCCGGGCGGCTTCGAGCTTCTTGTCATCGCTCGCCGTCAATGGCACAGGCTTCAGGTTAATCGTGGCCTTCTTGATCTCGCCGGTGAACTTGAACGGCGTGCGGTAGTCCTCGGTGACGGGGGTGCCGGTGTCTTCGCCGCAATCCAGCGTCTCGTCGAGCGAGAGGCGGAAGGCCAGCGTGCGTTCGATGCGTCCGGTGGCCACAGTCTTGCCGTCCACTTGGATCGTGCCGACGCCGCCTTTGCCGATGCCACCGCCGTCATACTTGAAGTCATAGACGATGGTGTGCGCGCCCGGCGGGAGTTTTTCTTTGCCGGTCACGTAATAGCGGGCGACGCCAGCGAGGTTGTAGCAGAAGACCGGTTTGCCCTTGAGCAGGTAAAGCCCGTAGCCCGCGAAGCGTCCGCCGTGCGTGAGGATGATGCCTTCCGCGCCGCCCTTGGGAATCACCACCTCGGCCTTGATCTGCCAGGACTTGTTCTTCGTGTCCGGCACTGCGCCTTCGGGGATGCGCACCAGGCCGGGGAAGTAGGGGAACTCGTCGCGGCCACGGGTCAGGCTGGGGCGGAGGTTCACATCGAAGCGGTCAATTCGACTGTTGTTGACCGGGATTACGTTGTATTTCTCCGCCTCGCTCCAGAAAAGTTTCTGCAACTCCTTGAGCTTCGCCGGTTCCTTGGCGGCGAGGTTGTTGGCCTCGGAGTAGTCCTCGCTGACGTGGTAGAGTTCCCACTTGTAGTCGAGGACGGCCGGCACTCGGCCCTCCATTTCAGCGGCTGAATCCCACGGCGCAACCCCCGGGGTCGTCGCGGCCACCCAGCCCTCATGGTAGATGGCGCGGTTGCCAAACATCTCGAAGTATTGCGTCGTGTGCTTCGACGGCGCTTTCGCATCGTCGAACGTATAGACGAGGCTCGTGCCTTCGATGGGTTTTTGCGTCACGCCATTGATGCTCGTCGGTGCGGGAACGCCGGCGGCTTCAAGCAGCGTGGGCAGGATGTCAATGACCGAGCAGAACTGCGAGCGGACCTGGCCAACCTGCTTGATGCGCGCGGGCCACGAGACGACCAGGCCGTTGCGCGTGCCACCGAAGTGGGAGGCAATCTGTTTGCACCACTGGAACGGCGTGCACATGGCGTGCGCCCAGCCGACCGGGTAATGATTGAACGTGTTCGGCCCGCCGAGTTCGTCCATGCGGCGGATGACTTCCTTCATGTCCTCGGGGATGGCGTTGAACACCGTCATCTCGTTGAGCAATCCCTGCATGCCGCCTTCGCCGCTCGCGCCGTTGTCGCCCTGGATGTAAATGACCAGCGTGTTGTCCAATTCACCCTGCGCTTCGATGGTGTCGAGGATGCGCGCCATCTGGTTGTCGCAGTGCGAGAGCGCCGCCGCATAGACTTCCATCATGTGGGCGAACACCTTCTTCTGGTCGGCGTTCAAGCTGTCCCACGCGGGAATGCTCGGGTCGCGCACGGTCAGCTGCGCATTCGCCGGAATGACGCCCGCCGCTTTCTGCCGCGCGAACGTTTCCTCGCGCACCTTGTCCCAGCCCTGGTCGAACTGGCCTTTGAACTTCGCGATCCAATCCTTCGGCGCGTGATGCGGCGCGTGGGCCGTGCCCGGCGCGTAATAGGCGAGGAAGGGTTTGCCCGGCGCGGTCGCGTGCTGCATCCGAATCCAGTTAATGCAATGGTCGGCCATGTCCTTGTCGAAGAAATAATCCTTCGCACCGTGTGGCGGCTCGATGGGCTTCGTGCCTTCGAAGAGCGCGGGATTCCACTGGCTCGTGTCGCCGCCGATGAAGCCGTAGAAGTATTCAAAGCCCAATCCGGTCGGCCATAGATCAAACGGCCCGGCCTGACTCGTCATCCAGTCTGGGACGTTGTGGTTCTTGCCATACCAGGACGTGTTGTAGCCGTTCTGCTTGAGGATTTCGGCGAACGTCCCGCAGCTTTTCGACATCAGCGAATTGTAACCGGGGAAACCGGTGGCCAGTTCCGTGATGACACCGGTGCTGGCACTGTGATGATTGCGTCCGCTCAACAGGGCGGCGCGTGTCGGTGAACAAAGCGCCGTGGTGTGGAATTGGTTGTAGCGCAGACCAGCCTTGGCCAGTCGGTCAAACGTCGGCGTGGGAATCGGCCCGCCAAACGTGGACGACGCCCCGAAGCCCACATCATCAGTGAGGATGACGAGAATGTTCGGCGCGCCCTTCGGTGCTTCCACCTGCTTGGGGAAATCCAACTTGGATTCCTTGGTCGTGCGACCCAGTTTGCCGCCGAAGGGTTGTTCCGGACGAGGTAGGACTTCTTGCGCGTGGAGAAAGGGAGTGAGAAGCGCCAGCCCGAGGGCGAGCGCGAGGAGCTTTGTTGTTTTCATGGTTGTTGTTCGTGCGCTGGTGAAGTCGCGGGCTGGCCACCTGGCCAGCCCGCCTGTTTCACCATCGATGCGTCACTTCGCGGCCTTGCCCATTTCTTCGATCTGTTTCTGCACTTTGCTCAGGTTGAAGGAGCCTGCCGTCTGGCTGGCTGGGAAATCCTTGAAGGTCATGAGGAAATCCCCGACCATGGCGGTGGCGGGCGTGATGAGGTAAACGCGGTCGAGCCACCAGTCGTTGTAGGTTTGCGCGTTATGCTGGGCTTTTTCGAGCGGATCACGGCGCAGGTTGAAGAGCAGCGGGGCACGCAGCTCAACGAACGGCTCGCGCCAAAGGGC
>CAIQUL010000183.1 GCA_903874975.1 uncultured Chthoniobacter sp.
CAGCCCGAAGTCTCCGACCACCTCGGCCAAATGGCCGACGGCGGAGCCTATCCCGCCGTGCGCCCCGAAATCATCGGAGCCATTCAAGTCGCGCTGCCCAACGAGCCAAAGATTCTCGAAGCTTTCCACCGCACCTGCGCCCCGCTCTTTGAACAAGCCGAAGCCAACCGGACTCAATCCCGCACCCTCGCCACCCTGCGCGACACGCTGCTGCCGAAGCTGCTGAGCGGGGAGTTGAGCGTGGCGGCGCTTCCCGCATGAAAGCCGGGCGGGCGCACGGGGTTCAGGCGGCGAGTCGTCACTGGTGGCGAACAGCGGGGCGGCGGGCCGGTTACTCGCCACGAAAGGCGAATCAATTCAACTCGTCATTAGTGGCGAACAAACTTGCTATTTACGCTTAATTCGCCATATTCGACGCCTTATGAAGATCACGCCGCAGTTGACCGATGAAGGCATCCTCCGGGAGCTGGGCGCGCGCCTGGCCGGCGCGAGGCTGGGCCACAACCTGACGCAGGCGGCTTTGGCCGAGCAGGCCGGGGTCTCGAAGCGCACGGTGGAGCGGCTGGAATCGGGCGAGGTGGCGACGCAGCTTTCCGGCTTTCTGCGGGTGTGCCGGGCGCTGGGGCTGGCGGAGCGCTTCGAGACGCTGGTGCCGGAACCGGCGGCCAGTCCGATGGCGCAATTGAAGCAGCAAGGCCGGAAGCGCCAGCGGGCCACCGGGAAAAAGACGACGCAGGGGAAGCCGAAGCAATGGACGTGGGGTGAGCCGGCATGATCGCAAAGGTGCAGCTTTGGGGCCGGACCATCGGCGCGGTGTTGCTCGACGAAGGGCGGGACGTGGCGGCGTTCCAGTATGACGCGGAGTTTGCGCGCAGCGGGATCGAGCTTTCTCCGCTGGCGCTGCCGTTGAGCGAGCGGGTGTATGAGTTTCCCGCGCTGCCGCGGAACACGTTTCACGGGCTGCCGGGGCTGCTGGCGGATTCGCTGCCGGACAAATTCGGCAATGCGCTGATCGATGCATGGCTGGCGACGCAGGGGCGCACCCCGGAGGGCTTCGGAGCGGTGGAGCGGCTCTGCTACACGGGCACGCGCGGCATGGGCGCGCTGGAGTTTGCCCCGGTGCTCGGGCCGAAGCCGCGCAAGGCGTCGAAGATCGAAGTGGACGCGCTGGTGCGGCTGGCGGGCGAGGTGTTGACGCATCGGGGCAATTTGCAGGGACACTTTCACGAAGCCGGCCAGGAGAAGGCGCTGCGCGACATCCTGAGCGTGGGCACGTCCGCCGGCGGGGCGCGGGCCAAGGCGGTGATCGCGTGGAATCGCGCGACGAACGAAGTGCGCTCGGGCCAGATCGCGGCGGGCGATGGGTTCGAATACTGGCTGCTAAAATTCGACGGCGTGGCGGGCAACAAGGACAAGGAACTGGAAGACCCGAAGGCCTACGGAGCCATCGAGTTTGCGTATCACCTGATGGCGAAGGCGGCAGGCATCACCATGAGCGAATGCCGGCTGCTGGAGGAAAATGGGCGGCGGCATTTCATGACCCGGCGCTTTGACCGGCTCGCGGGCGGGGCGAAGCTGCACATGCAGTCGCTCTGCGCGCTGGCCCATTTCGATTTCAACCAAGCCGGGGCGTATGCCTACGAGCAGGCGCTGCTGACGATCCGCCAGCTCAAGCTGCCAATGGCCGCCGTTGAGGAGCAGTTCCGACGGATGGTCTTCAACATCGTGGCGCGGAATCAGGACGACCACGTGAAGAACATCGCCTTCCTGATGGACCAACAGGGCGAGTGGTCCCAGGCACCGGCCTTTGACGTGACCTACAGCTACAATCCGTCCGGCTCGTGGACAGCCACGCACCAGATGACGTTGAACGGGAAACGCGACGGCTTCACCGTGGAGGATTTCGAGGCGTGCGCGAAAGCGGCGGTGATGAAGCGGGGCCGCGCCGCGACGATCATCGAGGAAGTGCAGGCGGCGGTGCGGCGGTGGCCGGAGTTTGCCGCCGAGGCGCGGCTTGCAGATGAATGGCGTGACAAAATCCAAAAGACGCACCGTCTGTCTTTCCCGGAAAAATGAGCCTCAACGAATCCATCGTCGAAGACGCCGCCCTCGAATGGTTCGAGGAGCTGGGCTATGCGGTCGGGCACGGGCCGCAGCTCGCGCCCGGTGAATATGCCGAAGGCACCCTCACCCCGACCCTCTCCCAAGGGGAGAGGGAGGAAGATGGCGAGGTGGGGCTGGTGGGGCGCTTGCGCGAGGCCATTCGGCGGCTGAACCCGGCGATTCCCCCATCCCGCACCCTCGCCACCCTGCGCGACACGCTGCTGCCGAAGCTGCTGAGCGGGGAGTTGAGCGTGGCGGAGGCAACTGGTAATCGGGACTTACAAGTTCAACCTGGAATGCCGAAACCATGAGCGACGAACCTTTGCCCCAATCCGAAATCATCCTTTACCAGACGGAGGACGGCGGCACGCGGGTGCAAGTGCGGTTGCAGGACGAGACGGTCTGGTTGACGCAGCAGCAGATGGCAGAGCTATTTCAGCGGGAACGTTCCGTCATCACCAAGCACATCCGCAATATCTTCGAGGAAGGAGAACTGGTGGAGGAAGCAGTATGTGCAAATCATGCACGAACTGCCGCCGACGGAAAAACTTACCAGACGGCAGCTTACAACCTGGATGTCATCATCTCGGTGGGCTACCGGGTGAAATCGCTGCGGGGCACGCAATTCCGGATCTGGGCCACGCAACGGCTGCGGGAATATATCGTGAAAGGCTTCCTCCTCGATGACGAGCGGCTGAAGAATCCCGACCTGCCGTTTGATTATTTCGAGGAGTTGATGCAGCGGATTCAGGACATCCGCACTTCGGAGCGGCGGTTCTACCAGAAGATCACGGACATCTACGCGACGAGCATTGATTACGATCCCACCCAGGAGGTGAGCCTGCTGTTTTTCAAAACGGTGCAGAACAAGGTGCATTGGGCCATCACCGGGCAGACGGCGGCTGAGATCGTGCACGGTCGGGTGGATGCGGCAAAACCCAACCTCGGTCTAACCAACTGGCGGGGTGCCGTGATTCGCAAACAGGATGTCGCCATCGCCAAGAACTACCTCTGCGAACCGGAACTGGCGGCGCTGAACAACCTCGTGGAGCAATACCTCATCTTCGCCCAAGGCCAGGCCCTGCGCCGCGTGGCGATGCACATGGCGGACTGGATCGAGAAGTTGAACGGGTTTCTGACCTTGAACGACCGCGACATCCTCACCCATGCCGGGCGTATTTCGCACGAGATGGCGCAGGCCAAGGCCGAGCTGGAATACGACAAGTTCAAGGCACTCAACGCCAGTGCCGCTCGCCCCGTGGACGCCGACTTCGAGCAGGCCACGAAGGATTTGAAGAAGCTGCCGAAGCCGAAGAAACCCAAGCCGCCAAAACCATGATCCTCAAGGAATCCACCGTCGAAAAGGCCGCCCTCGAATGGTTCGGGGAGCTGGGCTATGCGGTCGGGCACGGGCCGCATCTTGCGCCCGGTGAACCGGCGGCGGAGCGGGATTCGTTTGGCGATGTGGTGTTGGTGGGGCGCTGGCGCAGGCGATCTGCATGAGTTCGCAGGAGTAGTAGTGATCGGGCCGGCCCTGGGGGCACCACCATTCGGTGCGGCGGGCGCCGCGGGCGTCGGTGAATTCGCGGACCTGCGAAACGGAGGGTTGCGTCGGGTCGGGCGTTTTGCCAACGATGCGCTTTCCGCCTTTCCGCATCGTTACCTGACCTCTTCCTGAATCTCCATGACCAGTCCTGTTCATCCTTCCTTTTCCCTGACTGGCCGCGTGGCGCTCGTCACCGGCAGCACCACTGGCCTCGGCAAATCCATGGCTCTCGCCCTCAGCCGGGCCGGCGCGAAGGTCGCGATGAATTACTACAACAACACGCCCAGGGCGGAGGCGGCGTTTGCGGAATTCCGCGCCGCCGGTGGCGAGGGGATGCTGGTGCGCGGCGATGTGAGCAGCGAGACGGACGTGCCGCGCCTCGTCGCGGAAATCGCCGCGCATCTCGGTCCGGTGGACATCCTCGTGCTCAATGCCACCCCGGATCAGCCGCACCTGCCGGTCGAGGAATACGCCTGGTCGTTCTATCAGCAGATGCTGGATTTTTTCGTGAAAAGTCCGGTGCTGCTGGCGCAAGCCTGCCTGCCGCACATGAAGGCCCAGCGCTGGGGGCGGATCATCAATATCGGGTCGGAAGTCGTCGCGCTCGGCGTGCCGAATTTCACCGCCTATGTCGCCGCGAAAGCCGGGCAAAACGGCTTCAATCGCAGCCTCGCCAGGGAAGTCGCGAAGTGGGGCATCACGGTGAATATGATCGCGCCCGGATGGATCCCCGTGGAGCGCCACGCCGGCGATCCGCAGGAAGCGAAGGACGACTACCGCGCCCTGATCCCGGCCGACCGCTGGGGCCTCCCCGAGGACCTGAGCGGTGCGGTGGTATTTCTCGCGAGTGAAGCTGCTTCCTTTGTCACGGCTCAGAATCTACACGTGAACGGCGGACTGACCGTCCACTGATCGCATCCACATTTCCCATCCTCCATCCATGAAACTCATCATCCCCACCATCCTCGCCGCAGCCGCCAGTCTCGTCGTCGGCTGCAAACCCTCCGGCACCGGAGACTCCGGCTCCGCACGCCAAAAAATCGCCTACGTGACCAACGGGGTGGATCCGTTTTGGGATCTCTGCGCCGGCGGCGTGCGCCAGGCGGAGAAGGAATTTGGCATCGTGTGCGAGGTTCACATGCCCAACAAAGGATTGGTGGATCAAAAGCGCCTGCTCGAGACGCTGGTCGCCAAGGGCATCGGCGGGATCGCGGTCAGCCCCATCGATGCGGAGGGGCAAACGGCTGACCTCAACGAAATCGCCAAGCAGACCAAACTCATCACGCAGGATGCCGACGCGCCGAAGAGCGCGCGTCTTTGCTACATCGGCGCCCACAATTACAAAGCCGGGCGCGCGGTCGGGAAGCTGGCCAAGGAAGCCCTGCCCGAGGGCGGCGAGGTGATGATTTTTGTGGGACGCCTCGAGCAGCTCAACGGGCAGCAGCGGCGGCAGGGAGCCATCGATGAACTGCTCGACCGGCCCGATCCGGGCGACGCCGAGCTGAAGTTCGATCCCGTGTCCGGCGTGATCAAAGGCGCCAAATTCACCGTGCTCGACACGCGCACCGATGACTTCGACAAGGCGCGCGCCAAGGCCAACGCCGAGGACGCCATGACCAAGCACGAGAAGCTGGCGGGCATGATCGCCCTTTTTGCCTACAACCCGGCCGCCTGCCTCGATGCGGTGAAAGAGGCGGGCAAGCTCGGCAAAATCAAGATCGTCGGCTTCGACGAGCAGGACGCGGCCTTGCAGGGGATCAAGGACGGCTCGATGCACGGCACGATCAGCCAGCAGCCGTGGAGGTATGGCTACGAATCGGTGCGCATGCTGAAGCAACTCCTCGCCGGCGACAGCTCAGCCGTCCCGGCCAGCAAGTATCTGGAGATTCCGTTTCTCGTCGTGACGAAGGCGAACATCGACGAGTTCTGGGCGGAGAAGAAAAAGATGGAGTCGCTCGGCAAACAGCCGTGACGCCCGTGGCCCAGGGTGCTCCGCCGCTCTTGGAAGCGCGGGCGCTGAGCAAGCAGTTCCCCGGCGTGCGCGCGCTGCGCGGCGTCAGCTTCACGCTCCAGCGCGGCGAAGTGCTCGCGGTGATCGGCGAGAACGGTGCCGGCAAGAGCACGCTGATGAAGATTCTCGCGGGCGTGCAGTCGCCGGATGGCGGTGAGATTCTCGTGGACGGCCAGTCGGTGCGCATCGCGAGTGTCCGCGCCGCGCAGGCGCTGGGCATCGCGCTGATCCATCAGGAACTCAATCTCGCGGACAACCTCGACATCGCCGCGAACATCTTTCTCGGGCGCGAACCGCGCCGCTGCGGTTTCATCGACCGCACCCGCATCGCCGCAGAGGCGCGCACCCACTTGCAGCGCGTGGGCCTGGACCTGCCGCCCGAGACGATCGTGGGCACGCTGCCGATCGGTCGGCAGCAGTTGGTGGAAATCGCCAAGGCGCTCTCCAGCCAGGCGCGCGTGCTCATCATGGACGAGCCGTCGAGCAGCCTGTCGCAGCATGAAACCGAGACGCTGTTCCGCGTCGTGCGCGATCTGCGCGCGCAGGGCATCAGCGTCATCTACATCTCGCACCGGCTCGGTGAGGTGCAGGCCTTGGCCGATCGCGTGGTGGTGATGCGCGATGGTGAAAAGGCCGGCGAACTGGCGCGCGGGGAGATCGAGCATGCGACGATGGTGCGCCTGATGGTGGGGCGGGACCTCTCGCAGTTCTATCAACGCCACCCGCGTCCGCCCGGCGAGCCGGTGCTGGAGGTGAACCGGCTGCGCACACCTGCGCATCCCCGGAGCGAGGTCTCTTTTCAAGTCCGCCGCGGCGAGATCGTCGGGGTCGCGGGATTGGTGGGTGCGGGACGCACGGAGTTGTTGCAGACGCTCTTCGGTGTGACGCCCGGCGTCGGCGGCGAGATGCGGATGAGCGGCCAGGCGCTGCGGCCGCGCAGTCCGCAGACGGCCATTGCCGCCGGCATGGCGCTGGTGCCGGAGGATCGCAAACAGCACGGGCTGATCCTGGCGATGTCCGTGCGGGAAAACGCCAGCTTGCCCAGCTTGCGCCGCGATCAGCGCAGCGGCTTTCTCAACCGCACCGCCGAGCGGACCGTCGCGCGGGAAACCGTGGAAAAGCTCGGCGTCAAAACACCGGGATTGGAGCAAACGGTGCAGCACCTCTCCGGCGGCAACCAGCAGAAGATCGTGCTCGGCAAATGGCTGGCCCTGCAACCGCGGCTGCTTTTGCTCGATGAGCCCACGCGAGGCATCGACATCGGAGCCAAGCGCGAGATTTACCGCCTCATGGACCAGCTCGCCGCGGAGGGCGTGGCCGTGCTCTTCGTTTCCAGCGAAATGGAGGAAGTGCTCGGCATGGCCGATCGCGTGCTCGTGATGCACGAGGGGCAGCTCGCCGGCGAATTGGCGCGCGGGCAACTCAGCGAAGAAGCCGTCATGCACCTCGCCACGGGCGCACCGAACCATTGAGTCACATGAAAAAGAACATCCTCGGCATCCTCGGCCTTTTCCTCGCCATCTTCCTCGTCACCGCGCTGCAGAACGACTCCTTCCTCGGAGCGGGCAACATGCAGAACCTCATCAAATGGTCGAGCCTCTACGCCATTATCGGGCTCGCCGTGGCCTTCGTCGTGATCACCGGCGGCATCGATCTTTCCATCGGCTCGGTCATCGGTCTGGTGGCTTCGCTGTTGGCTCTGATGATGAGCAAGGGCCTCAATCCCGCCACCTGCATGGCGCTGGTCCTGACGCTCTCGATGGGGATCGGCCTGCTCCACGGCCTCCTCATTACGAAGGTCAGACTCCAGCCCTTCATCGTGACCCTCTGCGGCCTGCTCTTCTATCGCGGCCTCGCGCGCTACGTCACCGACAACCAAAGCATGGCCTTCCAAGGCCAGGACACGCTGGACCGTTTCTTCAGCGGCAAAGTGCAGGTCGCCGCCAATTTCTTTCTACCCGCGCCATTCTTCTTTCTCGTCGGACTCGCGGTGGTCGCGGCCGTGTTTCTCAATCGCACGGTGTGGGGACGCTATCTCTTTGCCCTGGGCAACAACGAAAACGCCGCGCGCTACAGCGGCATCAATACCGACAACCTCAAGATCCTCGCCTACGTGGCCTGCTCCACCGTCACGGGGCTCGCCGGCGTGCTCTTTGGGTTCGAGTTAAACTCCGTGCAGCCAGCCTCCACGGGCGAGTTCTACGAACTCTACGCCATCGCCGCCGCGGTGCTCGGCGGCTGCAGCCTGCGCGGCGGCGAAGGTTCGGTGCTCGGCGTCATCATCGCGGCGGCGGTCATTCGCCTGCTCTACAATTCCATCAACATGCTCGGCATCTCCACGCACCTGGAATACGCCATCATCGGCGGCGTGATCCTCGCGGGCGTAGTCACCGACGAACTCGTGAAGCGCTACGCGTTGCGCCGCCGGGCCGCGCGGGCGTTGCTCCCGGAAACCGCGTCATGAAGGATTCGTCCGTCTCCCTCGGACTCGATTTTGGCACGGAAAGCGTGCGCGCGTTGCTCGTGGATTTGCGCGGGCGCGAGCGTGGCGTCGCGGTGGCGAAGTATCGGCACGGGCAACTCACGGCAACCCTGCCGGGCACGGGCGAGAAGCTGCCGTCGGACTTTGCGCTGCAACATCCGCAGGACTGGCTCGACTCCGCGGCGAAGGCCGTGCGTGCCGCGCTGCGGCAGGCGCAAGCCGGGGCCGGTGACGTGGTCGGGATCGGCGTGGATTTCACGAGCTGCACGATGCTGCCCGCGCTGGCCGACGGCACGCCGCTGTGCCTGACGGAGAAATGGCGCGGCGAGAAATACGCGTGGCCGAAACTGTGGAAGCATCACGGCGCGAAGTCGCAGACCGACCGCATCAATGCGCTCGCCCGCGAGCGCGGCGAACCGTGGCTGGCGCGCTATGGCGGCATCATCGGGCTGGAGTGGTTCTTTCCGAAAATGCTCGAGACACTGGAGCGCGCGCCGCGCGTGCATGCGGCCGCGGAAGTGTGGCTGGAGGCGGGCGACTGGTTCGTGTGGCAGCTCACTGGCGGTCCCGCGCGCGCGCTGCCGCGCTCGACCTGCCAGGCGGGCTACAAGGGCATGTGGAGTCGCGAGGACGGCTTCCCATCGCGGGAGTTTTTCCGCGCGCTGCATCCGCGTTTGGAAAATGTGGTCGCGGAGAAAATGCCGGG
>CAIQUL010000184.1 GCA_903874975.1 uncultured Chthoniobacter sp.
GTCCTTCGGCGTCGGCGATTTCATCCTCGCGCGGCGGCAACTCCACACGCTCCACGCGCTCCACACGCTCCACACGCTCCACACGCTCCACACGCTCCACACGCTCCACACGATCGCCGCCGCGATTTCCACCGCGATTTCCACCGCGATCACCGCGATCACCGCGATCACCGCGATCACCGCGATCGGAACGTGTCGGGAGCGGGAGATCCATTTTCGCGGCCTGGTCGGCGGTCACGGCCACGGGCACCTGCACGTTGGTCTGGCCACCGGCGCGGGCCTGCTCTTCCATCTGCCGGGCCACGTGGAGGGGGATGTAAACGGGGCGCTGTTTCACCACCGGCGCGGCGAGTGCCGGGGCGGGCGGCGCGGGAGCGACCGGAGCCGGGGCCGTGGGTGCGGCGGCTGCGCGGGATGGGCTCCACTCGTCGCCCGACGGTGCGGGAACCGGGGCCGCAGCGGGCGGAGCCGGGGTGACTGCCTCGAGAGGAGTCGCGGGTGTTTCCTGGCCCATGGGCAACTCCGGCTGCGTCTCCTCGACTGCCTTGACCGCCTTGACCGCCTTCTTTTTCGCGGGAGCCTTCTTGGCGGCAGGCCTGGGGGCTGGGTCTGCCGCGGCCTTGGCGGGCTTCGTTGCCTTCGGCGTTTTCGTGGCTTTGGCCGCTGGTGCGGTGGGTTTCGCCACCCGCTTCTTGGCGGCTTTCTTGGGTTCGTCGGTGGGTTTGGTCATAGGAAAAAAGAGGGTGATGTTTTTAAGAGAGGGAGCAGCCACCGAGGTCACGCCAAGGTGCTGCGCGGATGATCCAACAGGTCGGGCGGATTAGTTTCCGCCTGCGGGAATGGGAAAATGCTGGCCTCGTTGCGGGTCGAGGAAACCCTAGAACTGCCGGTGGTAAAACCGCTGGGTGTGATCCGCCCTGGATCAGGATGATGTGTGGGTGTGCTACGGAAACGCGCTGGCCTGCTGGCTTTCGAGGGAGCGGTCTGCCGAGAGGTCAGACCAACCGAGGGCGCGAACTGATGCTGCGGATAGTGCGCGACGGGTGGCCTGCCGTCAACGGGATTTTTTCGCGACGGAGAAAAGCAGCTTCAGACCACAGGAGGGCGGACGTTTGGGCGGAAGCTCCTGCTGCTTTGCTTTCCCGTCCGCCCGGCCTCATATCCGCCGGCCCCACCATGAATCTTCGTTCGAAAATACTGATCGCCGCCGCCGTTGTCATGATCTGCGCGCTCACTGGTTTCATTGGCGCGCGGAAGTATCTCAGCCGCGCGCCGGTCCCGGTGGTGCTGGGAGAGTGGAGGACGCGGCAACTCGCTGGTGTCGCGCTCGAAGCGCCGGGCGAGTTTCACGGAAAACCGCTCAACTTTGGCGCGGCGCAGGAACTCGTCGAGAGCAGCGAAATGCAGGTTTTTGAGACGCCGGGTTTCGAGATCGCGGTGCTGCGGACGGTTTATAAAGACGGTGTGGAGCTGAGTTTCGACGGCGCGGTGCAGGGCGCGGTCGGGGGCATCGCGCAACTCCCCGGCATCCGCAATCTCCAGCAGACCACGACCGAACTGACGGTCTCCGGCCAACCGGCGCGCCGTGTTTCCGTCACTGCCGAACGCGGGCGCAAGTCGGTTCGCGCGGAGTTGCTCTTCATTGCCGACGGGCCGCGTTATTTTCAGGTGCAGGCGACTTTTGCCGCGGCGAATCCACACGGCGCGACGGATGCCGAGCGGCTCTTGCAGTCGGTGCGGGTGGTCGAGTAGCTGGGACTTACAGTCCGAACTCCCGCGCGACTTTGGACTGAAGTCCAAGCTACTTTCCCGCCGCCGCGAGACGCAGGATGGCGCGTTTGTGCGGAGCGGCCAGGGCGATGGTTTCGATCTCAGCGAGTGCGACCCAGCGGTGATGCGGGACGATTTCTCGCGGAGCGGCGGCGGTAAAAACGCTGAGCGTCACGCGGTGATGCGTGAAGGGGTAGGCGAGCGCGAGCAGCAGCTCGGCGGCGCGCGGCGCGGACGTGAGCGCCGGGAGTTTCCAGAGGCCGCGCCAGCGCGGGCCGGTTTGCTGGGCGAGCAAAAGGTGACCTTCGCGGACGATCCACGCGCAGTCTTCGGCGAGGGCGACGGTTTTGCGTCGCGGCCTTTTGTGCGGGAGCGCGGCGGGCTCCGTGGCGCGGCATTGGGCGCGCACCGGACAGCGCGGGCACTGCGGTGCGCGCGGCGTGCAGACGAGCGCGCCGAGTTCCATGAGCGCGGAATTGTGCAGGCGTCCGCCGCGGGCGGGCAGCAGTTCCTCGGCGGTCTGCCAGAGGATTGCCGAGCCGCGGGCGGTGTCGATCGGCTCGCGCAGATCGAGCAGCCGCGCGAGGACGCGGGCGATGTTCGCGTCGATGATCGGCGTGGCGCGGTCGAAGGCGAAGCTGGCGATGGCCCCGGCGGTGTAGCGCCCCACGCCGGGCAGCGCGGCGATGGCGGCGAGATCATCCGGCAGCGCGCCGCCGTGCTGCGCCACGACAAGCTGCGCCGCGCGATGCAGATTCCGCGCCCGCGAGTAATAGCCGAGCCCCTGCCAGACATGCA
>CAIQUL010000185.1 GCA_903874975.1 uncultured Chthoniobacter sp.
CTTGATGCCTCAACCGGTCGTGACTGGCGTACCAGTGGCACCGCCAAGGCGAATGATGTGGACGGCGACAATATCTACGGCACGGCCGGTTATAAGATCGGGTCCTTCGATCCCGATACTAACCCCCTCAATATCCTCCAGCCCAGTTGGGCCACCTTTTCACTCGCCGCTGGACTTAAATTCGAGAACCCCGGGGCTGAAGATTACCAGGCGACGTTCGACAACGTGACGCTGACAGGTGTGGGGCCGGTCCCGGATATCATCGCAGGAGATTGGTACCAGAATGGCGGCGACGTTCCCAACGTCCAGGATTTTTTCATCATCACGCTGACGGCACCTGCCAGCTTCCGCCTTGGGGTGATCGGTGATCAGACCACCAATGAACCGGCCGGCTTGATCAATGAGTCCTCCGATGCCGTCCAGGTTACCGGCCCTGGGGGAGCGGACTCGGGACTGATGGTGAGCGGCGCCAAAAATTCCATTCCTGATTATTACCTCTTCGACATCACTGGCACGACCGGGGATGTGTTCACGATCAAAGGGCGAAACAATACGGGTTACGACGACAACTCCCTCGGTGGGTTTTTTGTTGATCAGGTCCCTGAGCCATCATCGGCTGCCTTGGCCGCCCTCGGTCTGCTTGGCCTGATCGGCCGCCGCCGCCGCACAGCCTGAGCGCGATGCCAGTCGCGTAAACCCTTAACCAAACTCAGGGCCGCCGATCACCAGTCGGCGGCCCTTTTGCGTTCTGCCTGTAGCGGAGGTCTGTGACCGTCGCATTCTCCGCGCCGGCAAAATCAAGGGACAGAAAGACAGAAAATCAAGGGACAGGTCATTTATCACGGCCCCGATGGACGTTTTTGGCGGAAAGCAGCACCGCGTTTGGTTTCGGCGGTTTGTCGAGCAGCTCGAACACGCGCTTGGTCTGCTCGCGGTTCAGCCGGATGATCGTCTCGCGTTCGAGGATTTCCTGCGCCTGACGGTGAGCCGCTTGCACAACGAAGTGATTGAGCGACGCGCCTTCGAGATCGGCGGCGGCTTGGATGGTCTTCCGCACGCCCGATGGGATGCGTGCGACGAGGCGAGAGTTCTTTCCGGCGACGGCTGACATGGTGCCAAGTTGGCACCCGGCCTCCAAAGCGTCAATGGGGCAGCATGGCGACGCTGCACTCAAAGTCAGCGCAGCGCTTTGGGAACGGATCGGGCAGAGGTGAGACTCCGTTTCGGTGGCCGCCGGGTGAGCATGGGGATGGCGTTTGCAGTCGTCGTGAGCCGGTGAGGAGACGGAGTCTCGTCGGGATGAGCGTTCCCAAAGAGCTGCGCTAACTTTGGGAACGAGATGAAAACCGGGTTTGGGGGCCGGACGCTGCCCCGTGGGGTGACGGTGAAGTGGTTTCCGCAGTTGTCATCCCGATTGACCGGCGGCACACTGGGCACATGAAAGACCGAATCATGCTCGATCCCGCCATTTGCAATGGGCGCCCGGTGGTGAAGGGCACGCGCATCACGGTGCAGACGGTGATGGAGTTTCTGGCGGCGGGCGATTCGGTGGATGATGTGTTGGAGGAATACCCCTCGCTCACTCGGGAGGATGTGCTCGCGTGCATGGAATGGGCGTCGCGCTTGATGGCGAATCACTATCACATCGCCGCGCTCGCGTGACTGGATTTCTTCTGGACGAGAACTTGCCGGCGCGGCTGACTTTTGTGCCGTCGTTACCGGTCTCTCACGCGCTCGCTATCGGCACCAATCCTTCGGACAGTGAATTGTGGAGCCATGCCCGGATGAAGCAACTGGTCATCGTCACCAAGGATGCTGATTTTTCGGACCGCATTCTCGTGAGTGATCCACCGCCGTGGATCGTGCATCTCCGATTCGGCAATATGCGCCGCGCTGACTTTCACCGATTCCTCGCCTCGGTGTGGGCGCAGATTGAATCGTTGCTCCCAGTCAACAAACTCATCTGCGTGTATGCGGATCGGATCGAGGCGTTCTCCTGACGATGGAGACATCGCGCATGTCCATCCAGCAACTCCTCATCACCGAAGTTGCCCAACAGCCGTAGCCGCTGTTGCGTGAGGTCTGCCACGACTTACGCTGTCGTGCTCAAAGTCAGCGCAGCGCTTTGGGAACGGATCGGGCAGAGGCGAAACTCCGTTTCGGTGGCCGCCGTGCCGTCAGCGGTGGAGCCGGGGTCAGCTCTATAATTTCGCTGATTTCGGGTGGGCATTTTCAAGGATCACCGGCTCACGCGAGGATTCCCTTCACGACATCTCCGGCGATGCCGGTGAGGCGGGCGTCGAGGCCTTGATACTTCACGGTGAGGCGCGTGTGTTTGATGCCGAAGAGGTGCAGCATGGTGGCGTGCAGGTCGTGCACACTCACGCGGTTCTCGACGGCGGCGTAGCCGAGTTCGTCGGTGGCGCCGTAGGTGATGCCGCCTTTGATGCCGCCGCCGGCCAGCATCATGGAGAAGCCTTTGATGTGGTGGTCGCGCCCGTCGCCCTGCGCCATCGGCGTGCGGCCAAACTCGCCGCCCCAGACGATCAGCGTGTCGTCGAACATCCCGCGCTGCTTCAAGTCAGTGATCAACGCCATGGTCGCGCGGTCCACCTCGGGAGCCTTTAACTGGAGATGCGGTTTGATCTGGCTGTGGTGATCCCAGTCGCGGTGGTAAAGCTGGATGAAGCGCACGCCGCGCTCGGCCAACCGGCGGGCGAGCAGGCAGTTGGAGGCGAACGATCCATCGCCGGGATTCGCGCCGTAAAGATCGAGCACGTGCTGCGGCTCGTTCGCGATGTCCATGAGGCCGGGCACGCTGCTTTGCATGCGGAAGGCCATTTCGTATTGGGCAATGCGCGTCTGCACCTCGGCGTCCTGCACGCGGTCGTGTTCGAGGCGGTTGAGGTGGTTGACGGTGTCCACGATTTCGCGCTGGGCGTCGTGGCTCACGCCGGGCGGGTTTTGGATGTAAAGGACGGGGTCGCCCTTGGACTGAAACTTCACGCCCTGAAACTGGCTCGGCAGAAATCCGCTGTGCCACTGGCGCGCCGCGATGGGCTGCATCTGCCCGCCTTTGCCCGCCGACATGAGCACGACGTAGCCGGGCAGATCCTGCGTCTCCGTGCCCAGCCCGTAGAGCAGCCAGGAACCCATGCTCGGACGACCGGCGACGATGGACCCCGTGTTCATCAGCGTGTGCGCAGGGTCGTGGTTGATCTGCTCGGTGTACATCGAGCGAATGATGCAGAGATCGTCCGCCACGCTGCCGATGTGGGGAAATTGCTCGCAGATTTCCTGGCCGGACTTGCCGAACTTTTTGAAGTCAAACTGCGGCCCGAAGCAATTCAGTTTCTGGCCCTGGAGCTGCGCGATTTGTTGTCCCTTGGTGAAACTCTCGGGCATCGGCTGGCCGTGCATTTCCTTGAGCTTCGGTTTGTAGTCAAAGGTCTCGAGGTGCGACGGGCCGCCCGCCTGGTAGAGGTAGATCACGCGTTTGCATTTGGCGGCGTGATGGAGCGGACTCACGACGCCGGGCCAGCGGTCAGCACCGGCGGCAAACGTGGCGGGGCGGAGCAGGGCGTTGAGCGCGAGCGCGCCGAGGCCCACGCCCGTGCGGCCCAGGAAGGCGCGGCGGGCGAGGTGGGTGTGCGGGTCAAAGGGCAGCGGGTTCATGGATCAGTTTCTCGTGACGACTTCGTTCAGGTTCAAAATGGCGCGGGCCACGCCGGTCCACGCGGCCAGCTCGGGCGCGTTTCCTTTCGGCAGCGGAGCCTCGCCGACGCGCAGCAGGTCGCTCGCTCCGCTTTCGTTCGTGCGGTAGCGCGCGAGTTGTTGGTCAAACAAAGCGCGCAGCAATTCGACCTCCCGCGCCGTGGGTTCGCGGGTCAGCGCGCGTTGATAAGCCCAGCTCAGGCGCTCCTCGAAAGTGCCGCCGCCGCGCTCCACGATGGTCGCCGCGAAGACGCGCGCCGCTTCCACGAAGATGGGATCGTTGAGGAGATTCAGCGCCTGGAGCGGCGTGTTGGAAGTCATGCGGAGGGCGGTGCATTCCTCGCGGCCGGAGGCGTCGAAATTCGTGAGCAACGGATGCGGAAAGGTCCGCTGCATGTGGGTGTAGAGCGTGCGGCGGTAGAGTTTCGCCCCGCGGTCGTGGCTGTATTCGCGTTTCGGAAAATTCAGCGGCGCGTAGTAGCCCTCGGGTTGATACGGGCGCACGCTGGGGCCGCCGATTTCCGGCACGAGCAGGCCGCTGACGCTCAGCGCGTAGTCGCGGACGAGTTCAGCGTCGAGGCGCAGCCGGGCCTGGCGCGCGAGCAGACGGTTGAGCGGGTCTTTTTCATCGAGCGCCGGCGTGCTGGTGGAGCTGGCGCGGTAGGTGCCCGAGGTGACGATGAGGCGGACGAGATGTTTCACGTCCCAGCCGCTGTCCATGAACTCGCACGCGAGCCAGTCGAGCAGTTCGAGGTGCGTGGGCCACTCGCCCTGGGTGCCGAGGTCGTCGAGCGTGCGCGAAAGGCCGGTGCCGAAGTAGATTTTCCAAAGCCGGTTTACGAAGGCGCGGGCGGTGAGCGGATTCTGTTTCGCGGTGAGCCAGTTTGCCAGGTCGAGCCGGGTGGCGCGTTCGCCGCCGGTCTTCGCCACCGCCGTGAGGAAATGCGGGCCGGCAGGTTGCACCAGTTCGCCGGAGTCATTCATCCAATCACCACGCGGCAGGATGCGCATGGGGCGCGGCTGGTCGCGCACCACGCTGACGAGCGTGGAGGGAATTTCCGCCGCGAGCAGACTCCGCTCCGCGTGGAGACGCGCGAGTTGCCGGGTGTTCCCGGTCAGTTCCGGCGCGATCGTGCGGTAGTGTCTGGCGATGGTCTGGCGCTGCTTGTCGTCGCGCTTTTCGGCCTCCACGCGCAGGGCTTTCAGAACGTCCTCGGGGACGGGCGCCCTCAGCGACGGCTTCTCCACGGCGGTGAGGCTCAGTCGGAATTTGCCGATCGTCACCTTGCGCTGGTCGTGGTCGTGACGCAGACGCACGGTGACCACGGTGTCGCTGGCGGCCACGAGCGGCTCGGTGAAATGAAACGCGGCTTGTTGTTCGCTCGAGTGCCCGATGGGATTCCCCCAGCCGGTTTCCCTGCGACCATCCAGCATCGCAAGGGCCGGAAAACCTTCCGCCTCCGAGCTGGTCACCACATGCGCGAGCTTCACCGCGGCCGGCGATTCCGTGTTCCCCGCGAGCACCTCGGCTTCCGTGACGATGAAACCCGTGCCACCGCGGGCGACGCGGTTCCCGGCGTATTGCTCGTCCGTGAAAATGTGCAAGCGCAGCCCCCGCCACGCGCCGGCACCGGGTTGGAAGGTGATGGTGTAAGTCTCGTTGTCGGGGTTTTTCCCGCCGGCCAAAATCAGGTTGTCGCTGCCGTTGGTCAGGGTTGCGCCGTTCGAGGTCGTCGCGCTGAGTGGCGACTGAACTTTCCAAGCCACCTCGCCGCCTTTGTCGAGCGCGAGCACGGCGGCCTCCCACTCCGTGCGACCCGGCGCCAGCTGCGCGTCCGTGACCTGCTCCAGCTGCTGCTTCAGCGCGGCGATTTCCCCATCGACCTTCTCCAGCCGCGTCTTCTGCTCCGGCGAAGGCAGCAAAAGTTTCGGCCCCCAGTTGCCTTCCGAAAATCCGCGGTCGTAGAAACCTTGCTCCTTCAAGTCCGCGAAGAACGCGGCCATCGAATAGAAATCTTTGGCCGAGAAGGGATCGAACTTGTGGTCGTGACACTCCGCGCACCCGACGGTCGAGCCGAGCCAGGTGGTCGAAACCGTCCGCACCCGGTCCGCGGCGTATTTGGCGAGGTATTCCTTGTCCTGAATCCCGCCCTCGGTGCTCATGCGATTCAGCCGGTTGAACGTGGACGCGATTTTCTGCTGCTCCGTGGAACCAGGCAGGAGGTCGCCGGCGAGTTGCTCGCGGGTGAAGCGATCAAACGGCAGGTTTTCGTTGAACGCGCGAATGACGTAATCGCGATACGGCCAGACGCTGATCGGCACGTCGCCGTGATAACCAATCGTGTCCGCATAACGCACGAGATCGAGCCAGTGCACGGCCAGGCGCTCGCCGTAGTGCGGCGAGGCGAGCAGCTCGTCCACGAGTTTCTCGTAGGCCTTCGGGTCGCTGCTTTTCTCAAAGTGGCGCACCTGTTCCGGCGTCGGCGGAAGCCCGGTGAGGTCGAGCGAGACGCGGCGGAGCAGGGTCCGGCGATCGGCTTCCGGCGCAGGCGCGAGACTCTCTTTGCGCAGGCGATCGAGGATGAAGGCATCAATCGGATGCGTGCTGCCGGCGGCGGTCGGCAGCTCCCCTCGCGTTGGCGGACGATACGCCCAATGCCCGTCGTATTTCGCCCCCTGCGCGATCCATTCCTTCAGCAATTGCTTTTGCCGGGCGGTCAGTTGCTTGCCGGACTTCGGCGGTGGCATCACCTCCTCGGGATCGGTCGATTCGATCCGCGCGACGGCTTCACTTTTCTCCGGTTGGCCCGGCGCGACCGCGGTGACGTCGTCCTGTTTCGCGTACGCGCCCTCCTGGGTGTCGAGCCGCAGCTTCGCCTTGCGCGCCTCCTTGTCCGGCCCGTGGCAGGCGAAGCAGTTGTCCGAGAGGATTGGCCGGATGTCGCGATTGAACTGAATGTCGCGAGCGGCCGCCGCGCTGTCCGCCACGCCGAACGCCGTCAGCGCGAGGAGGCACAGGGGCCGGAGTTGTCTTGCAGGATGGAAGGTGGACATCGGTGCGCAAAGTAAATGGAGGGGAGCGGTTCGGTCAAAGGGCCATGCGCCTCGATGTCTGTCGGAGGCCTGCTGGAATACTTCTCGCCTCAGCTTTCTTCCTCTTCCTCTTCCGCCAGCCCGTCAATCGCCTCGCGCAAACGGGCATAAAGGCGCTTGTCGGTGAGAGCGCGCAGAAACTTTTCCGCCCGGCGTTCAACCGTGACCGTGCAGGACATCCAATTCCGCTTTCAACTTCTCCCACGGCACCGGCGCACCGCCGTCCGCCAGCGCTTCGCGCGCGGCGGCGAGGTCTTCGGCATTCTCGCGCGCTTCCAATTCCGCGAGGTCTTCAATCAGCGAAACGACGCGCGCGGCCCTTTCATCCGAAAGCGTCTGCAGCTTCGCAACGGCGTCGGAAACTGCGATCATGCCGCCAGAATCTCACCAGACGGCGTGAGCGTCAACGAAGGGAAAAGACCTCGGCGGACACCTGCGAATCTGGCCGGAAATGGGCGGACGTGTTCTGACTTTTGTTCTGAAAACGCCCTTCGCAACCCTCCTTGTCTCTCTAGCTCCCATATAATCAGGAAGGGAGCGGGTAGCGGGAATCGAACCCGCATGGCCAGTTTGGAAGACTGGAACTTTACCACTAAGCTATACCCGCGAAACTGGATGGCACTTTGCTTCGCTGGGGCACGATGACAAGCGCTTTTTCCGCGCGGCTCCGGGAACGGGCGCCGGGCCGGCGATCTTCGAAAAGCGGTCCACCGGATGGGCGCGTTTCCCGCGCTTGCAGCCCCAGGGGATTTGCGCGTAAAGCATCGGGAATCCCCATGCGCTTTTTTCGCCCCCTCCTCGGCCTCGCTCTGGCGTGGCTCACCGTCGTGATTTTCCTGGAGGCGCGCGCGGAGATGAAGAACGAGCCATCCGACGGGGGAAAAATTGTGCTCTACTTTGGCGGCGTCGTGCTTGCCGGGGGGGCGGCGGCAGTGCTGCTGGTCACGGCGGTCCTGCCGGTGGTGGGCGACGCGGTGGGCGGTGTATTTTTCAGCCCGAACGAAAAGATGGAAAAATCGCCGCACGCGGACGCGCTGGTGGCCATCGCCCGCGGGGAGTATGAGGCGGCGGTGCAGGAATATCTCAAGGCTTTCGGCAATGACCCGCACGATACGATGGCACTCAGCGAAATCGTCCGGCTGGAGTGCGAGCACCTCGACAATCCCGCTGCCGCGGCGGACATCCTGGAGCAGGCGCTGGAGCGGGAGTGGACGCCGGAGGATGCGGCGTTTCTGACCTCGCGGCTGGTGGATGTGTATTGGAAACACCAGCGCAAGGCCCGCGAGGCCCGCGCGCTTCTCATGCAAATCATCGAGGCGATGCCGGGCACGAAACACTCGGCCAACGCGCAGCACAAACTGCAGGAGATCGAGCGGCAGTTGGCGATGGAGGATTAGCTCCGTCGGGAAAAGGCCCGGCTCGAGAGGCCCCGCCCCGCTGCATCCCGACAGCCCGCCTTTCGTGGAAACCGCCCTGCCGCCGCCCTTCACCGCCGTCCTGCTCGCCGGCGGAAAATCCACGCGCATGGGACGGGACAAGGCGGGCGCGATTTTCGATGGCCAGCCGCTCTGGCGGCGCCAGCTCGCCACGCTGCGTGCCCTCGAGCCAGCGGAGCTTTTCATCTCGGGAAAGGCGGACGGCCCGTACGCGGGTGCGGGCGTGGAGATTCTCCTCGACCACTCCCCCGGCCTCGGCCCCCTCGCCGGCCTCGAAGCCGCGTTCCGCCGCGCGAGCCATCCGCTCGTCCTCGTCCTCGCCATCGACCTGCCCGCGCTGACCCCCGGCTTTCTCGCGAGCCTGATCCAAACCACCACCGGCTGCGTGCCGCGCTGCGCCGAATGGTTTGAGCCGCTCGCCGCCGTCTATCCGCGCACCTGCCTGCCGCTGGTCGAAGCCTGCCTGCGCGCTGCCGACCGCTCCATGCAGCGGTTCGTGCGGCTCGCGGCAGCGGCAGGGCTGGTGGAAAGTCGCGCGCTGCAGCCCGCCGACCTCGCGCTTTTCAAAAACGTGAATCTGCCCGGCGACCTCGACGCGGGCATTTAGGACGCCGCCGACCCCAGGCGCGTCCCGCATTTTCGGCGGGATGCGCTGAAAGCGCGGCGAGTTTCGCCTCCGAAACCGGACCGCCCCAGAGAAAACTGCCCATTTGCCCGGTTCGACCCGGAAACCACACCATCTAGTGCGAGATTTTTACTCTGACCCCAATATATTGTGCTTGCCGGCAAATCAGGTGCGCTTAATTTTCGCGCCTTCGCACCGCTTTTCACCCTCATTTTCACCCCTCTCCCGCCATGTATCTCCAATCGCTCGAACTCTTCGGCTTCAAGTCTTTCGCCCCCAAAACCAAGATGGAATTTCATCGCGGCGTGACCGCAGTGGTCGGGCCGAACGGGTGCGGAAAATCCAACGTGCTCGACGCCATGCGGTGGGTGCTGGGCGAGCAGTCGGCCAAGGCGCTGCGGGGCGGCGAAATGGCGGACGTGATTTTCAGCGGCACGGATTCGCGCGCGGGCGTCGGGATGGCGGAGGTTTCGATGACCTTTTCCGAATGTGAGGAGCAGCTCGGGCTGGACTGGCATGAGGTCACGATCACGCGCCGCGTTTTCAAGGACGGCAGGAGCGAGTATCTGCTGAACAAAACGCCGTGCCGGCTGAAGGACATCCAGCAGCTTTTCATGGACACGGGCATCGGGCGCTCGGCGTATTCGATCATGGAGCAGGGCAAGATCGACATGATCCTGTCGTCGCGACCGGAGGACCGGCGCGCGATTTTCGAGGAGGCGGCGGGCATCACGAAATACAAGGCGCAGAAGCGCGAGGCGCTGCGCAAGCTGGAGGCCACGGAGGCAAATCTGCTGCGGCTCGAGGACATCGTGAAAGAGGTCAAGCGGCAGATCGGTTCGCTCCAGCGGCAGGCGGGCAAGGCGCGGCGTTATCAGGCGCTGATCGGCGATTTGAAGATGCTGGAAACGCACGCGGCGAAGCGGCAGTTCGACACCCTGGAGGAGGCGCGCGTGACCGCCAAGCAAGAGCTGGCGCGGCTCGCCGACCGGCAGGTGGAGTGCGAGCAGGAGATCGAGTCGCGCGAAAGCGAGGTCGCCGTGCAGCGGGCGGCGCTGGAGGAAATGGAGCAGCGGCTGAACCAGGCGCGACAGTCGGTCAACGATCTGCGCACCCGCATTTCGAACCACCAGAGCCGGGTCATTTTCAACGAGGAACGCGCCCAGGAATTCACCCAACTCGTCGAGCGCTACCGCGCGGACGTGGCGGGCGCGGAGGAGAAATTCCGCATCGCCGAGACGCAGCTTCACGACACCGACATCGAGCTGGAGCAGATCACCACGATGCTCGCGGGCGAGTTGCGGGTCATGGAGGAAAAGCAGGCCGCGGTCGCCGCGCTGACCGGCCAGAGGCAGGAGGCGGAGCGGACGATCAGCGGCGTGGCGAATGACGCGGCGCGCATCGAGAGCCGCATCAGCGGCCTGCGCGGGCAGATTTCCAGCGTCTCGCAGCAGCGCGATGGCGCGGAGGCGCGGCTGAGCATTTTGTCGGGCGAACTGGAGCAGCTCACCTTTGCCTTCGCGCAATTCACCGACCGGCTGCGCGACACCCAGGCGGAAATCGAGCGCGCGGTCAGCGACGCCGAGGCGCGCGTCGCCCAGCTCGCCGACAGCGAGGCGCAGCTCCGCGAGGCGCAAAGCGGGCTGGCGGAAACCGACCGCGAACTCCGCGACGCGCAGCGTTCGCTGGCGGAGAAAGACTCGAAGCTCGAAGTGCTGCGCGCGCTGAACGCGGGCGGCGAAGGTTTCTCGGAGGGCACCCAGGCCGTGCTCCGCGGGCTGGACAACCCCGACTTTTTCAAACCCGCAATCCTCGGCGCGCTCGCGCAGTTCATCGAGGTCGCACCGGAGTTTGTCACCGCCGCGGAAGCCGCGCTGGGCGTGAATCTCCAGGCGATCGTGATGAAGGACACGATGATCGCGGAGTCGGTGGTGAAGACGCTGACCACGCAGAAACTCGGCAAGGCAGCGCTCGCGCTGCGGGAGCTGGAGAGCCATTTCGACCACAAAGCCGAACCGCTGGCGCTGCCCGAGGGCGCGATCGACTGGCTCATCCGCAAAATCACGCCGCAGCCCGCGGTGCAGCGGCTCGTCGAGCGGCTGGTCAACCACACCGTGCTCGTGCCGGACCTCGAAACGGCGCTCCGCGTTTTCCCGCAGGTGCGCGGCTCGGCGGTCGTCACGCTCGCGGGCGAGGTGCTCACCGGCCACGGCGTGCTCCACGCGGGCCAGACCGGCGAGGCCGTGAAC
>CAIQUL010000186.1 GCA_903874975.1 uncultured Chthoniobacter sp.
AAAAAACAAACCCTAGGTAATAGTCAATCCACCATGAAAAAGTTCCTCACCCTCCTCACCCTCACCGCATTTGCCGCCGCTCCGGCGACCGTCCTCGCGGCCAAGAAAGAAGCCGCCGCCGCCGCCGCCGCTCCGGCAGCCGCCGCTCCGGCCAAACCAGAAGCGAAACCGGCTGAACCGGCAGTCAAGCCAGCCAAGGCGACGGGCATGTCCACGAAGGTCGATGCGATTGACGCCGCGACCAAAAGTTTCACCCACACGAACGCGGACGGCAAAGTCGTGAAGTTCAACGTGCTCGCCACCACCGAAATCAAGAACGGCGATGCCGCTGCGAAGTTTGAAGACATCAAGGTCGGCGACACCGTCAACGGCTCGCGCATCAAGAAAAACGAAGCCGGCACCGAATACGACGTGGTGAAGATCAGCAAGATCGGCGTGGTGGCGGCCAAGGAAAAGAAAGCGGCCAAGGCTGACAAAGCGGCTGCGCCTGCTGAGCCTGCGGCACCGGCCGCCCCGGACGCGCCTGCCGCGCCCGCTGCTCCGAAGAAGGCCAAGTAAGCTCCTTCACCGCGGAACATTTCCGCAATTTGCCGAAACCGGCACCCGGTCCTTCCGGGTGCCGGTTTTCGTTTGTCGGAATCCCGCCAACAAGTCCGGCCCGGCGGGGTTGTCGGCGTGAGCGATGTCCGCCAATCCGGGAAATGCCGTAGCGCTGCCTTGCCGTTTTCCCTTTCGCGCCAATACTCCCACCTCATGCCGCCAACCACGCTTCCAACCGCCGCGCCGATCGCGTTTCCGCGCGCTGTGCCTGTGCAGACCATTCGTCCGCCGAAGAAGAACATTCCGCAGACGCTTGTGCAGAGGCAGCACATCCTCGAGCGCGTGCGCGCCTACGTGGCCGAGCACGCGCCGGTGCCTCCGATGCCGCCGGACGAGTTGAAAGTCCACGCCGACCGGCTCGTGGCGCAGCTCGGTTGCGAGCCCATTTACCGCGACTACATCGGCGTGCTGCTGAACAACGAAATGTGGCGCGAGCCGCTTGCTGCCGTCCCCTTCGAGCGCCGGCTGCTGCTGCTGCCGAAATGCCTGCGCGTGGAAGCGAAATGCCCCGCGCCGTTCGATGAATTCGGCCTGCTCTGCAAGCAATGCGGGCTGTGCACGATTCAGGATTTGCAGGCCGAGGCCGAGCGGCTCGGCTACGCGGTGCTCGTGGCGGAGGGCAGCGCGATCGTCATGTCCCTCATCCAGACGGGAAAGATCGAAGCCATCGTCGGTGTGAGCTGCCTGAGCGTGCTCGAGCGCGCCTTTCCCTACATGGAAGCCGCGGCCATCCCCGGCGTGGCGGTGCCGCTGCTCCAGGACGACTGCATCGACACGAACGTGGATATCGACTGGGTCTGGGACTACATCCACCTGACCAGCGACGACCAGACGCGCCGTCTCAACCTCGGCCAGCTCCGCGATGAAATCGACTTCTGGTTCACGCCGCTGAACCTCGACGCGATCATGGGTGCGGCGCAGGGCGAGACCGAGAAAATCGGGCGCGAGTGGCTGGCGCGGGCGGGTAAACGGTGGCGGCCGTTTCTCACCGTGGCCTGCTACCAGGCGCTGCGCGCCACGCCCGGCGCGCCGTTGCCCGACGACCTGCGCAAGGTCGCCGTCGCCATCGAGTGCTTTCACAAAGCGTCGCTCATTCACGACGACATCGAGGACGGCGACGCCCAGCGCTACGGCGAGAAAACGCTGCACGAGGAGCACGGCGTGGCGGTCGCGCTCAATGTCGGCGACCTGCTCATCGGCGAAGGCTACCGGCTGCTCGCCTCCTGCCGCGTGAGCGCCGAGCAGAAAGTCGAGATGCTGCGCATCGCCGCCGAGGGCCAGCGCGAACTCTGCCGCGGCCAGGGCGCGGAACTCGTCTGGGCGCGCCACCCGCAGCCGCTCACCTCGCACGAGGTCGTGGATATTTTCCGCAAAAAAACCGCGCCCGCCTTTTCCGTCGCGCTCCAGCTCGGCGCGATCTACGCCGGGCAGTTTGAGGAAAACGCGGAAGTCCTCGCGGCCTACAGCGAAGCCCTCGGCATCGCCTACCAAATCCGGGACGACCTCAACGACCTCGGCGCGAGCGGCGAGACCAACGACATCGCCGGCCTCCGCCCCAGCCTGCTCCTCGCCGTGGCCTACGAACGCGCCGCGCTCGAAGCCGCCGGTGCCGACAAAGCCCTCGCCGAAACCCGCGCCGCGCAAAAACTCGCGCTCGAAGCCCAATGGCGGCGCCTTTCCACCGCCGCGCCCGCCGAAACCGAGGCGCTCTACCTTTCGCTCCACGCCGACGAGCGCTGCCGCACCCTGCTCGAAGCCTATAAAGAGGAAGCCATCCGCAGCCTCCGCGACGTGGACAACGCCAACCTCAAAGGCCTCCTCCGCCGCGTCCTCGGCAAGATTTTCAACGACACGGAAATCAAAGGCTGGTGCAAGGAATTCGAGGAGAAAAACGCCGCCGGGTAGCAGCTCCGCTGCAAAAAACGATCGGTCATCCTGAGCGGAGCTGAGGCTTTGCGCAGCGCAGTCGAAGGACCTCTAACTATTCCGCGGGCGGAGGTGGGTCTGGTGAGATGCGTGCGCCATCACTCCCGCCGCCGCGCCTTGACGCACCGCGCGCGGGTTGAAAAGGTGCGCGCGTCTTCGGGACCAAATCTGCAATCCTCAATCTGAAATCCTCAATGCCTCCCCGCATCCTCTCCGGCATCAAGCCGACCGGCCAGCCGCACATCGGCAATTACTTTGGCATGATGCGCCCGGCCATCGAATGGCAGGAGCGCGGGGAAGCGTTCTACTTTATCGCCGACTACCACGCGCTGACCTCGGTCTTCGATCCGGCGAAGCTCCGCGAATACGTGCGCGGCGTGGCGCTGGATTTTCTCGCCTGCGGGCTCGACCCGGCGAAGGCGGTCCTTTTCCGCCAGAGCGATGTGCCCCAGCACACCGAACTGGCCTGGTTGCTGAGTTGCCAGACGCCGATGCCGATGCTGGAAAACTGCCACGCCTACAAAGACCATCTCGCAAAGGAAAAGACGCCATCGCACGGGCTCTTTGCCTACCCGGTGCTGATGGCCGCGGACATCCTCATCTACGACTCGAACATCGTGCCCGTGGGCCGCGACCAGAAGCAGCACGTCGAGGTCACGCGCGATCTCGCGCACAAAATGAACGCGCTTTACGGCCCGATCTTTACGGTGCCGGAGGCGAGCATTTTACCCAGCGTGGAGACCATCCCCGGACTCGATGGGCAGAAGATGAGCAAGAGCTACGGCAACACCATCGAGCTTTTCCCGGAGGAAAAGGCGCTGCGGAAAAAGATCATGGGCATCGTCACGGACTCGATGCCGGTGGAGGCGCCGAAAGATCCCGCGAACTCGGCGATCGTGGCGCTCTACCGGCTCTTCGCGCCCCCGGCAGACGTGGAGCAGATGGAGGCGGATTTCCGCGCCGGCGGCGTGGGCTACGGCGACTTCAAGAAGCGGCTCTTCGGCGCGGTGTGGGAATTTTTCGCGCCGCAGCGCGCCCGGCGGGCTGAGTTGGAAGCCGACCCCGGCTACGTGGACCGCGTGCTCGCCGACGGCGCGCAAAAGGCGGGGACGCTGGCCGAAAAAGTCATGCAGCGCGTGCGCAGCGCCGTCGGCCTGCGGGCGTGAGTTTCGACCGACTGGGCGAAAACCAGTGCGCCTGAAAATTATGGAATCTTCTCATTGCGCCAACGGGCTTATTGCCTACGATTCGCGCTCTGCCAGCCCGCGGTTGGGCTGTGCTCAACAAGCCAGTCAACGTAACAAATGATGAATGATAATCCTGGAGAGAGAATGGGATCCGATCCAATCGCGTCCGAAAAAGTCGTGAACGATCGCAAAATCTTCTTTCTCGACCTCAAAGAGAATCAGCGTGGGCGGTTCTTGAAAATCACCGAAGACGTAGGTGGCCGGCGTGACACAGTCATGCTCCCCGCCCCCGCGTTTAAGGACTTTCTGGAAGCGCTCCAGCGTCTGGTCGAGTTCGAAGCCAAGCTCTAATCAGCTCGGTTCCAACTCGGCTCCTTCGAGGGCACCCGGGAATGGAAACCGGGCGGGTGTCGGCGGAGGGTTGAAAACTTCGGGCCGCTTCTCCCCCAAAAGAAGCGGCTCTTGTTTTGCACTGACGCTGCGGCGTGAGGATCAGGCCGCGCGGAGGTCGGCGAAGAAGAGGCGGCCAGCGCTGGTTTGCAGGGCGCTGGCGACGATGACAGGGACGGTTTTGCCGATGTGCTGGCGGGCGTGGTTGACGACGACCATGGTGCCGTCGGGCAGGTAGCCGACCGCTTGGTGGGCGTCGCGGCCTTCTTTCACGAGCGCGATGTTGAGGGCTTCGCCGGCGGCCAGGGTGGGCCGGAGCGCTTTGGTGAGGTCGTTGAGATTGAGGACGGGCACGCCTTGCAGCCGGGCCAGCGCGCAGAGGTTGCCGTCGTTGGTCAGGAGGCGGGCGTCGAGCATTTTGGCGGCGACGAGGAGGCGGGCATCCACGGGGACGGAGTCGGCGCTTTCGCTCTCATGAATGGTGACGGTGAGCGCGGGGTCGCGCTGCATTTGCTGGAGCCGGTCCAGCGCGGCGCGGCCGCGTTCGCGCTTCAGGGAATCGCCGGAATCGGCGAGGCGCTGCAATTCCTCGAGCACGAAGCGCGGGACGACGAGCGAGCTGCTGAGGAAGCCGGTCGCGCAGATACTGGCGATGCGGCCGTCGATGATGATGTTCGAGTCGATGAGCAGCGGCGCGTCCTGCACGGCGGCTTGGCGGAAGCGCACATACGGGATGATGAGGGCGAATTCGTCGCGGTTGCTGCGGATGGCGAGCATCATCCCGACGTAGCTGAAAGTGGCATAGACGATCAGTCCGCAAACCCACTGCGTCTGCGGTGGGGCCACGGCGAGGATGCGGGAGGAGAGGAGCAGTTTGGCAAAAATGAACCCGACCAGCAGGCCGAAGGTGGCTGAGGAGAAAATGCGTAGCGTGATGCCGTGAACCAGCCGGTCGCCGAGCACGATGAGCAGCCCGAACGCCAGGCCCACCGCGAGGCCAAGGAGCGGTTCATCCGCGATCATCAGCCCGCCACAGGCCGCCAGCGTGACGAAGAGCGTCCGGAGCAGATTGATGGTCAGGATCGGGGTCATGCTTGGAAGTCGGTGGCTCGCAGCGCGAGCCATCCTCTCTCCCTAGCAAACGGCGAACCATCCGCGCCGGCGGGAGCGGATATTTTACCGCGTCCGCGGGCGCGGGGGCGGGGTGGAAACTGCGGGGTCGGAAAGGGGGCGGTCCTTGTAAAAGAGCACCCCGGAGCGCCGCATGTTGGCGACCAGCGTTTTGAAATTCTCGGCCGTTTGCTTGTCGGAAATCAGCATGCCGAGGGTGCCTTCGCCTGCCGTCGCTTTCTTGACCAGAATATTGGCGGAGTCCGACACCTTGCGGAAGTCGCCCAGCGCCAGTCGCACGTCGCCAGCCACGCCGTCCACGGTCTTGAGAGTGGTTTTCGTGGCTTCCACAGCCTCGCCGGTCTTGGCCACCACGGCGTCGAGATTTTTGGAAGTCTGCGCGAATCCGGCGGCCGAGGTTTTTAGATTGGCGAATGTTTCCTCCAGGTTGCTGAGATTTTTGTCGGAGAGCAGCCTCTCGTTGATCCTTTTCGTGGTCGTGTGCAGTTCGTCGAGTTGCGAGTTGAGCTTGCGCAGCACTTCCTCGTTCATCGTGTCGATCATCCGCCCGCCTTTCGCAGTCAGCTCATCGATCCCGCTGGCCCGCAAGCCCGCAACCGTCTCGCCCGATTGCACGAAGTCGTCGGGGGCGATTTCCAGCGGCGGCACCACGTCCACGAACGAGTCGCCGAGCATGCCGCTGGTGCGGATGACGTAGGTCGATTTGCGGGGAATCTTCACGCCACTCCGGATCGCGAGATTGACAGCCACCGAGTAGGAATCGCCATCCAGCTTCGGTGCCTCTGTGACGTTGCCCACCCGGGCTCCCGAGAGGAGCACGTCGGAGCCTCTGACCAGTCCGCTGGCATTCGGAAACTTCACGATGATCGGGTAGCCGTCGCTCATGTTCTTGCGCCCGAAAGTCACGATCATGGCGGCGACAAACGTGAGTCCGATCACGAGGAATATCCCCACTGTTATTTCCGTGCGCTTATGTTCGGTGCTCATGGGTTGCGGCCAGCTAGCTGATGTCGCCGGAACGGCCCTCGATGAAGTCCGTGAGGACCGGGTCGGTCGCGGCCTTGAGAGCTTCCACCGTGCCATGAAAGTAGATGCCGCCCTCGTGTAGAAACGCGATCCGGTCGGCGGTGGTGAAGGCGGTCCTCATGTCGTGCGTGACGACCACGGAAGTCACGTGGAGGCGCTTTTGCAAGCGACGAATCAGGTGGTTGATCGAGTCCGAGGCGATCGGATCGAGCCCGGTCGTGGGTTCGTCGTAGAGGATGCAGGCCGGGCGGCCGACGATGGTGCGCGCGAGACCCACGCGCTTGCGCATGCCGCCGGAGAGCTTCTCCGGCATCTTCTTTTGCTCGCCGGCGAGGTCCACCATGTTCAGCGCCTCGGCCACGCGGTCGCGGATCTCGCCCTCGTTTTTCACGCCCGCCTCCCGCAGTGGAAAGGCGAGGTTGTCCTCCACGTTCATGGAGTCGAAAAGGGCCGCGCTTTGAAAGAGCATGCCGATTTTTTTGCGGATGCCGCCGAGCTTCCGTTCCGGCAGGCGGCTGATCTCCTCACCCTCGACCCAGACCTCGCCGGCGGTGGGTTGGAAAAGGCCGATGAGATGCTTGAGCAGCACGCTTTTTCCACAGCCCGAGCGCCCGAGGATGACGCAGGTCTCGCCGGTGGCGATCTCGAGGTCGATGCCGCGCAGCACTTGCTGGCTTCCGAGGGTTTTCGTGAGCTGGCGGATCGAGATCATGCGCGGCTACCGACCATACGGGAAAAGCATGTTCAGCAGGAAGGTCAGGAAGAAATTCGAGATCAGGATCGCCAGCGAGCTGATGACCACCGCCTCGGTCGGCGCGCGCCCGACGCCGACCGCGCCCTCCTTGGCCGTGAGGCCCTGGTGGCAGCTTACAAAGGCGATGATGACGCCGAAGCAGAAGGCTTTGCAGAGCGCCATCTTGATGTCGCGGGGGCCGACGAAGCGGATGAGGTTCTCGAGGAAATAAGGCCCCGAAATATCGAGCACGTGGACGCCGACGAGGTAGCTCGCGCAGATGCCGAGGCCGATGCTTTCCGCCACGAGCAGCGGCATGGAAAGGACCAGCGCGAGCACGCGTGGCACGGCGAGGTAATCAATGGGATGGACGGCGAGCGAGCGCAGCGCGTCGATCTGCTCGGTGACCTTCATCGTGCCGATCTCCGCCGCGATCGACGCGCCCACCCGGCCGGCGACCATGAGGCCGGTGAGCACCGGGCCGAGTTCCCGGAAGAGCGACACTGCCACGACCGAGCCGGTCGCCGATTTCATGCCGAGCGTGGAGAACTGGAAGAAGGTCTGCGCCGTGAGCACCGCGCCCGTGAACATGCCGGTGACGATGACCACAAACTGCGAACGCCAGCCCACTTCCACGATCTGCCGGGCAAAGAGCCGCCAGCGAATCGGGGCCACGACCACGGAGACGCACGTCTCGGAAACGAGCGCCGCAATTTCACCGAAATACTGGAAGAGTGAGAGCGTCAGGCGCCCGAGTGCCGTAACCATGCAGAGCGCGCGAAGCTAGCGGCGGCGGCGCGCCTTGTCCACTGCGCGCGGCCCAGCGCGGCGGTCGCGAATTTCCTACAGGTCGCCGATGCGGATCGGCTGGGTTTTGCTCTTGGGATTCAGCTCCGACGGCACCGCGCCGACGACGCGTGGCTCCAGCCCGAGTTTGCGGAAAATCGCACGGATTTGCTGGATGCTCAGCGTGGGCTCCTCAAAGTCGAGATACACGATGTCGTGGTTGCTATCGACCTTGTAACGGAGCCCCGGGACAGTCTCGAACTCGTGGTCCAATTCGAGGATTTTCTCGAGTTGTCTCACACCGGCGGCGTAAATTTCGACCTCGATCATAATGCGTCTGAACTGTGCCCGGACGGTAAGGTTGCGATTCTTCGATTGGCAATCCCTATTTGGCTGACCGCGCCGGAGCCTGCGGCGTCAGATGAAAAGTTCGGACTGACCCGCGCCGGGGGCACGTGCGGCTTGCAGGGCGGCGACGGCATGGCGCAGTTGCTCGCGCGTGAAACGCTTTTTGATTCCCTCGATGGCGGCGGTGGCGAGCACGTCGCAGCGTTCATTGCCCGCGTGGCCGGCGTGGCCTTTCAACCACCGCCAATGCACGCGGTGCCGTGCCGCCGCCGCGTCGAGCGCCCGCCAGAGATCCTCGTTTTTCACCGGTTGCTTCGTCGTGGTCATCCAGCCGCGCGCTTTCCACGCTTTGATCCATTTCGTGATGCCGTCGCGCAGGTAGGTCGAGTCGGTGAAAAGATCGACCTCGCACGGTTCGGTGAGCGCTTCGAGCGCGGCGATGGAAGCACGCAGCTCCATCCGGTTGTTCGTCGTCGCCGCCTCCCCGCCGCTGACTTCCTTCGTCCGCCCGCCGTACTCCAGCACTGCCGCCCACCCGCCGGGGCCGGGATTGCCCTCGCAACCCCCGTCGGTGTGGATGGTGATCTTTTTCAAGCTGCTCACCCGATTCGCACCGCGCGCGTCTTGTCGAGCTTGAGCACGTCGCCTGGCTGAAAGGCCGGCGTCGCTTTTGGATCGGTGACCTTTTCCTCCCGGAGCTGCACGCTGCCCTGCTCCACGAGCCGCCGCGCGTCGCCGCGGGATTTCGCGATCTGAAAACCCTGCGCATACGCCGCCACGACCGCCGAGACGATGTCGCCCGCGACGCCAGCCAGCGTCAGGATCGGCAGCTCCGCGCTCGCCAGATCGCGCTTGCTGAAACGCGTGTTGAAATCCTCCAGCGCCGCCGCGCCCGCGTCCGTGCCGTGGTAGCGCTCGACGATGCGCCGCGCGAGCTGCTTCTTCGCATCCATCGGGTGTCCGTCCGGCACGGTCTCGCCGAGGAGCAGCAGGTAGTAGCGCGCCATCAGCTTGTCCGAGATGCTCATCAGCTTGCCGAACATCTCCACCGGCGGTTCGTTCACGCCGACATAGTTGCCGAGGCTCTTCGACATCTTCTGCACGCCATCGAGACCCTCGAGCAGCGGCATGAGAAAGACGACCTGCTGCGGCTGTCCCTCTTCACGCTGCAGATCGCGTCCCACGAGAATGTTGAAAAGCTGATCCGTCCCGCCGATTTCCACGTCCGCCTTCACCACCACCGAGTCCCATCCCTGCATGATCGGATACTGGATTTCGTGCAAATGCACCGCCTCACCACGGTCAATGCGGTTCTTGAAATCCTCGCGCTGGAGCATCTGCTGGAGCGTCACGCGTGCGTTCAGTTTCATCACCTGCTCAAAGGTCATCATCTCGAACCACTGGCCATTGAAGACCGTCTGCGTGCGCTGCGGATCGAGGATCTTGAAAGCCTGCGCCTGAAAACTTTTCGCGTTGGCCATGATCGCGTCGTGCGAAAGCTGCGGGCGGGTTTTCGAGCGGCCCGTGGGGTCGCCGATCATCGCGGTGAAATCGCCGATGATCAGAATCGCCTGGTGCCCGAGATCCTGAAACTGCCGCAGCTTTTGCAGCGCCACGGTGAACCCGAGGTGAATGTCCGGCGCGGTCGGATCGACACCGAGTTTGACATTCAGTGGACGCCCGAGTCGCAGCTTGGCCAGCAATTCCTCGTCGTTGAGGATTTTCGCGGAACCGCGTTTGAGGATTTCGAGCTGCTCTTCGGGCGACGGCATAAGGCGTTGCCCAATTGCCATAAAGGCCGCGCCGCGCGCGAGGCGAGCAGGAAAATGCCCGCCGCCGGATTCGCCGCCTACTTGCTCTTGTTCAGCAGCTCGCGGATGTCCTCGATCGTGAGCTGTTTCATGGTGCTGTATTTCTCGACCGAGGTGCCACCGCTCGAAGCGGTCTGCCCGGTCTTGCGCCAGTCGCCCATCGTCACGGGATCCACCGCCTGCCGGAGCTTCCCGCGCTCCTTCCCGAGAAAGTCGCGCTGGCCGTCGTGGAGGTCGTATACCGGCGAGGTCTTGTTGGCATCTGGCGACTCCTTCGTCGCCGCCGTCTTGGTCGCCGCGGTCTTCGTGGCATACGGGTCGCCCGTCCGCGCCGCCTTCGTGGCAAAAAGCATCCGCCCCGCGCTGGCGGGTTTCGCCCCGGCAAAATCCCGCGTTTCAAAACTGCGCGGACTGGCCTTTTGCGTGAACTGAAACGCCTTCGTCTGCGCCGACCCCGTCGCGTAGGTCCGCCCGCCCACGGCGTGCCGGCTGGGATCGAATCCCTTGTGCGGATCGTAAACCACGATCTCCGCGCCGCGCGCCGAAGCGATGTCCGTGCCCGTGACCGTCTGCATCCGCCGCTGCTCCACGACCCGGGAGTTTTCCTGCACGAGCTTCGCCTCCTGCTGGGCCAAGCGCTTTTCCGACGACGCGCAGCCCGCGAAAAGCAGGATGAGCAGCAACGGGATGGGGAGGAGGAAACGCACGCGCGAGCAGTGCCACACCGCGCCGGGGCTGGCAAGGAGGCGATTCCCGCGACTCACGACGCGACCAGCCGCAGATTTGGGTCGATGTCGTCGGTGAGTGAGGAAGTTTCGCCAGCGGCGAGTTTGAGGGTGGCGACGTAGCCGATCATGGCGGCGTTATCGGTGCAGAGGGTGGGTTCGGCGATGAGCAGTTCGAGTTCGCGCGCCCAGCAGGTGGCGCGGAGTTTTTCCCGCAGCCGGGTATTGCAACTCACGCCGCCGCTCACGGCGATCAGTTCGCGTCCGGTGGTGGCGGCCGCGCGCAGCGTTTTCGCCACGAGCACGTCCACGACGGCTTCCTGGAAGGAGGCGCACACGTCGGGCAGGCTGATGTCGCCCAGCTTCGGGAGGAGGTAGCGCACGGCGGTTTTCAGCCCGCTGAAGCTGAAGGCGAAGTCGTCCGAGTGCAGCATGCTGCGGGGAAAATCCACGCGTGCCGGGTCGCCGCTTTCCGCGAGGCGATTCACGTTTGGGCCGCCGGGGTAGGGGAGGCCGAGGAGCTTGCCCACTTTGTCAAAAGCCTCGCCGGCGGCGTCATCCTGCGTCTGGCCGAGCAGGCGGTAGCGGCCAAAGGCCTCGATCTCGACGAGCAGCGTGTGGCCGCCGCTGACGATGAGCGCGACCGCCGGGCGCACGCCCTCGTGGGTCCCGAAAAAAGGCGAGAGCAGGTGGCCTTCGAGGTGGTTGATCGCGAGCCACGGTTTGCCGTGCGCGATGGCGAGGCCCTTCGCGGCGGACGTGCCGATCATCAGCGAACTCGCCAGACCCGGCCCGCACGTGGCGGCGAAGGCGTCGATGTCATCCAGCGTGACACCCGCGGCGGCGAGCGCCCGCGCGATGACCGGCTCGAGCGCGCGCAGATGCTCGCGCGAGGCCACTTCCGGCACCACGCCCCCGAACGGCGCGTGCGTGGCGATCTGCGAAGCCACCTCGCTCGCTAGAAGAGCCCCGCCGCGCAGCACCGCCGCCGCGGTTTCGTCGCACGAAGTTTCCAGCGCGAGAACCGTGCGGTCGGCGTGATCGGTGATCGGTGAGGGGTGAGGGGTGGACATGGCGCAAGCCGATGGAGAAACGCGGCGCCCGTCTTACCACTCACCCCTCACCGATCGCCAATCACTTCTTTCCGCCCTTCTCCGCGTAGATCATCACGCCCTTCAGGGCATCGACCGCGCGCTCGAGCTGCGGGTCGCGAAAATTCGCGAGTTCTTTCCGCTCGGATTCGCTCATCGAATCCTCGCGGCGCTGGAGCATGAGCATGCGCTCCTGCTCGGGCGTGAGCGTGGCGCGGATGGTGGGCGCCACGCCGACCTCGTGGATGACCTGTTTGCTCGGCGTGTAGTATTTCGCCGTGGTCAGCCGCATCGCCGAGCCGTCCTGGAGTTGGATGACGCTTTGCACGGAGCCTTTGCCGAAAGTGGTCTCGCCCACAATGATCGCGCGGTTCAGATCCTTCAGCGCGCCGGCCACGATCTCCGAGCCGCTGGCCGAGCTGGTGTTGGTCAAAACGGCGAGCGGAAATTGCGGGCGGGGCTTCACTTTGTCGGCCGTCCGGTAGGAGCGACTCTGCGACGCCACGCGACCTTCCGTGGACGCGACGACCGTCTTCGGCGGGAGAAATTGTCCGGCCACATCCACCGCGGAATTGAGCAACCCGCCGGGGTTGTAGCGCAAGTCGAGCACCAGGGCCTGCATCCCCTTTTTCTCCAGCTCATCGAGCTTCTTCCCGAGATCCTCGGCGGTCGGGACGTTGAACTGCGTGATGCGCACGTAACCGACTTTGAACTCCCCGCCGATCTCCGCCGGCAGGATTTTTGCGTCCTTCACGCTGGCGACCTTGATGGTCTCCCGCACCATCGCGAAATCTTTGATCTCCTTGGTCGCGGGTCGCAAAATGGTCAGCGTGACTTTCTGCCCGGCCTCGCCGCGCAGCAGCTTGATCGCTTCATTGAGGTCCATGCGCTCCGTCGGTGCGCCGTCGATCTTGATGATCTGGTCATTCGGCAGCAGCCCCGCGCGAAAGCCCGGCGCGTCCTCCATCGGCGTCACGATGATGAGCGCGCCTTCGCGCTGGGAGACGACCACGCCCAGCCCGCCGAAGCGGCTGTTGGTGTCGTCCTGCATGCCTTTGAAATCCTGCGGCTCCATGAACTGCGAATGGGGATCGAGTTGGCTGAGCATGCCCCGCATCGCCGCGTGCGTCAGCGCCTCGTAGCTGACCTTCTTTTCATCCACATAATCCTGCCGTACGAGCTGCATCGCCCGCGCGAAAATGGCGATGCTGGCGTAACCCGAGTCGTCCTTCACCGGCGCTCCGACCGCCTGGTAAACCCGCAGGCCGACCGCCACGTTAAAGATCACCAGCACGAGGAGGAGACTTTGGAAAAGCCGCTTTTTCATGGCCGGAAGACTAGCACGCGACCCCGCGATGTAAATGCAGGCCGGAACTCACAACGAACGGCGCCCGGGAATTTTGCCCCTCCAGCCCAGCATTGAGAAACAGAGCATGCGCCGCGCGAATCTGCGCCACATTCGGCATTGCCACGGCTCGGCCAAACCGTTTCAGTCTGCGCCCGTGTTGCGAAAAATTCTTCGTCCGCTCCTCGTGGCCAGCCTGCTGGCC
>CAIQUL010000187.1 GCA_903874975.1 uncultured Chthoniobacter sp.
AAGGATGTCTGGCACCTCTTCTGGAAACGCGCCGATGGCAAATGGCACCGCTACCCGCCCCACCCGGAAGCCACATCACTGACCGCCGCTCTGGGTGTGATCGAGAAAGACCCGAAAGGCTGCTTCTTTCGATGACTCCCGACCAACCCAGCGAAGCTTCCCTTTTAACGCATCCGCCGACCATCCTCACCAACCCATGCCCGACGAAACCAACAAACCCAGGAAGAAGCCCGGTACCTGGAGCGCCGCCCGCCGAGCAACCTTCCCGCGCGGGCGCTACGTCCTTACCTTGGTGGCCGTGGTTCGGGCCGATTTCACTCGCCGGCAGCGGAGCCTCCGAGTGCTCGCCGTGACCAGTGGGAAAGGCGGCGCGGGCAAGACGACCGTCAGCGTGAACCTCGCTACGGCGCTCGCCCGGAGCGGGCAGCGGGTGCTGCTTTTCGACGCCGATCTCGGCATGGCGAGTATCCACATTTTCACTGGCGTGACTCCGCGCGGCACGCTCCTCGACGTGGTGGAAGGTCGCGTGGCGCTGGACGTGGATTCGGACAACCAACTGACCTCGCTGCCTTACACGGATTTCAACGGCCCGACGAAAGGCCCGCGCGGCGGCGCCGGGGCTTACTCGCTCGGCAAGGACGGCAAGTTCGCCCTCGGCGGCAGCTACCGGACCGGCAGCGATCAGTCGGACGACATCATCTCCTGGCAGTAGGCGGAGTGTTCCGTGTGCAGGGTGTCAGTGTTCATCGCCTCCCCGGCAACCAACCTCAACAGAGCGCCTGCGATGACCGTGGAGGCTGCTTTGACGTTGCCGACGTAGAGCGGCGGGGATACTCCCCGATCCATGAATACATCCTTGCGGTTTCTCTTTCTCCTCACCGGGCTGGTGGTGGCTCCGGCGGCGATTGGCGCGGATGGAGCATCCCAACCGGAGAAGATTTCGCTTTGGTCGAATCACGCGCCGGTCGGCGGCGGCGCGTTTGTGTCGGCGGACGCGCGCATCACGGTGCATCGCGCGGCACAACCGAACGGAGCCGCGCTGGTGATCTGCCCCGGCGGTGGCTACGGCGGGCTGGTGACCGGGGCGGAGGGGCACGGCATCGCGGCGTGGCTGAACGCGCACGGCATCACCGGCGTGGTGCTGGAATACCGACTGCCCAAGGGCAACTCGGCGGTGCCTTTGCTCGACGCCCAGCGCGCCATCCGCACGGTGCGGGCGCGGGCGAAAGAGTGGGGTCTTGATCCGCAGCGCATCGGCATCATCGGCTTCTCCGCGGGCGGCCATTTGGCTTCCACAGCGGGTACGCATTTCGACGCCGGCGATCCCAAGGCGACTGATCCGATCGCGCAGGTGAGTTGCCGACCGGATTTCATGGTCCTCGTTTATCCCGTCATCACGATGGGTGCGAAAACTCACCAAGGTTCGCGCAACAATCTACTCGGCAAGGAAGCCACACCGGAGCAGGTCGAGCTTTTCTCCAACGAGAAGCAGATCACCGCCAAAACGCCACCCGCGGTCCTCGCCCACGCGCTCGACGACAAGGTCGTGCTGGCGGACAACAGCAAGATGTTTTTCGAAGCGCTGCGCGCCAATGGCGTGGAGGCAAAGTATCTGGAACTGCCCTCCGGCGGCCACGGCCTCAACGGCTACAAGGGGCCGATGTGGGACGCCTGGCAGACCCAAGCCCTCGCCTGGCTGGCCGAGCGGAAATTCATTCCTGCCGCGAATGCGCAGCCGGCCCCGACGCCGTAACCGCCAGCGCGGCCCGGCCCGGCCCAGCCGATTTCACGGCTGGCTCCACGCGCGTTTTCCTGCTCACTTCCCACCCGCCAATGCGCGTCACTCTTTTCATCCCGTGCTTCATCGATTCGCTCTACCCGCAGGTCGGCGTGGCGATGGTCAAAATCCTCGAACGCCTCGGCCATGAGGTTGATTACCCGGAGGCGCAGACCTGCTGCGGCCAGCCGCCTTTCAACTCCGGCTATTGGGACGAAGCCCGCGCCGTCGCCGCCCCGCAGCTCGCCGTTTTCCGCGACGCCGAGGTCGTGGTCTCCGCGTCCGGCTCGTGCGGCGCGATGATGAAAAAGTTCTACCCCGAACTTTTCCACGACCGCCCGGAGGAGGCCGCCGCAAAGGCGCTGGCCGCGAAAACCTACGAGTTCTCCGACTTCCTCGTAAACCGACTCGGCGTGCGCGATGTGGGCGCGCGCTTCGAAGGCCGCGTGACCTTTCACGACGGCTGCCACGGCCTCCGCGAACTCGGCATCAAAGAGGCCCCTCGCGAACTGCTCCGTGCGGTCAAGGGTCTCGAACTTGTCGAGATGGGCGAAGGTGAAGCGTGCTGCGGATTTGGCGGGATGTTCGCCGTGAAGTATCCGCAAATTTCCACCGCGATGGCCGAAGTGAAGTGCAACTCGATCCTCGAAACCGGCGTGGAATGCGTGGTCAGCAACGACTCGAGCTGCCTCATGCAAATCCAGGGCTGGCTCGACAAGAACGGATCCCGCGTGGTCAAGAGCCTGCACCTCGCGGAGGTGCTGGTGAGGCAGTGACGCCGGCCCATGCTCCCGCCCCTGATTCTCGCCTCCGCCTCGCCGCGCCGGCGGGAGCTTTTGCGTGAGCACGGTTACACCTTTTCCGTCGAGCCGGCGGACGTGGAGGAAAGCGCGCCGCTCCATCTCACGCCGAGGGAAATCGTCCTGCGCAATGCCCGCGCGAAGGCCCAAGCCGTGGCGCGGAAACATCCCGACGCGCTGGTCCTTGGCGTGGACACGGAGGTGATTTTCGAGGGCGAGGTCTTCGGCAAACCCGCCGATCTCGAAGCCGCGCTCGCGATGGTGCAGCGCCTCACCGGGCGGACTCACGAGGTCTGTTCCGGCGTGTGGCTGATCCACGCCGCGACTGGCCGCGAACGCGGGTTCGTCGAAAGGACGCGCGTCCACTTTCACCGTCGCACCGAAGCCCAGCTCCGCGCCTACCACGCCCGCATCGGCCCGCTCGACAAAGCCGGCGCCTACGCCGCCCAGGACGACCACGGCGAACTCATCGCCCGCGTCGAAGGTTCCTACACCAACGTCATCGGCCTGCCCATGGAAGCACTGGCCGCGGCGCTGGCGGACTTCTTTAGTCGCGAGGCTCCCTAGCCCAGACTCTTGACCACCGACATGGACAGCATACTGTCCGGACCATGACCGCCATTTCCTACACCGCTGCGCGGGAAAATCTCGCTGCGACCATGGATAAAGTCTGCGAAGACCACGCGCCCATCATCATCACGCGCAACCGGGATCAGGCTGTCGTGATGATGTCGCTGGAGGACTACGAAGCCCTGGAGGAGACGGCCTACCTGCTCAAAAACCCCAAGAACGCCAGGCGCATCATGAGTGCGATCACCCAGTTGGACGCGGGGAAGGGTGTAGCGCGGGCCGTTGATCTGGAGGCATGAGGCGGAGGCTCATCTTCTCCGATAAGGCATGGGAGGATTACTTGTATTGGCAGGACACGGATCGCGCGATGGTGCGTCGGATCAACCAACTCATCAAAGACATCCGCCACAGTCCGCACGAAGGTATCGGCAAACCGGAACCGCTGAAACATCAGCTGGCCGGATGGTGGTCGCGGCGCATTGATAGCGAACATCGCTTTGTCTATCGGGTGACGGAGCAAGTCATCGAGATTGCCAATTTGCGGAATCCCTATTGAGCATCAGGCGCCAACCATCTGAAATCTGAAATCTGACATGCTCATCCATTCCCTCGACCTCCCCGGCATCCGCAAAATCGCCAGCGGCAAGGTGCGCGAAATCTTCGACCTCGGGGAGCATCTGCTCCTCGTGGCGACAGACCGCATCAGCGCCTTCGACTGCATCCTGCCGAATCCCATTCCGCACAAAGGCGCGGTGCTGACTTCGACTTCCGCGTTCTGGTTTGCGCGGTTCGGCTTTGTGGAAAACCACGTCGTCGCCACGGACGTGCGCGATTTTCCCGCGAGCTTGCAGCCCTTTGCCGCGCAGCTCGCGCACCGCTCGATGGTCGTGAAAAAGGCGCAGCCGCTGCCGGTGGAGTGCGTGGTGCGCGGCTACCTCGCGGGCTCGGGGTGGAAGGAGTATCAGGCGTCGCAAAGCATCTGCGGGATCGCGCTACCCGCCGGGCTGCGGCAGGCGGAGCAGTTGCCGGAGGCGCTTTTCACGCCCTCGACGAAAGCGGCGAGCGGGCACGACATGAACATCGACTGGGACGAATGCCGCCGCCTCGTGGGCGACGCCGTGGCCGGGCAGGTGCGGGAGCTGAGCCTCCGTATTTACGAGGCGGGCCGCGCGTATGCGGCGGAGCGCGGGATCATCGTGGCGGACACGAAGTTCGAGTTCGGCCTGCTCGACGGGCGCGTGATCCTGATCGACGAGTGCCTCACGCCGGACAGTTCGCGCTTTTGGCCCGCCGACCTGCACGCGCTCGGGATCAGCCCGCCGAGTTTCGACAAGCAGTTCGTGCGCGACTACCTCGAAACGCTGACGTGGGACAAGACGCCGCCCGCGCCCGCGCTGCCGGAGAATGTCGTCGCGCGGACGAGCGAGAAATACCGCGACGCGTTTTTTCGGCTGACGGGGCGCGCGCTGGCGGATTGAGTCGCATCGCCTTCCCACTCCCATGAAAACTCAACTCACCGTCCTGCTCACTCTCGCCTGCGCCGCGTCCGCCATGTGCGCCGACGCGCTGTTTTACATCGGCACCTCCACGAAGTCCGGAAAGAGCCAGGGCGTGTATGTCTCCCGGCTCGACACCGCGACGGGCAAGCTCGGCGCGGTGGAACTCGCGGGCGAGGCACCGAGTCCAAACTTCCTGGCGCTGTCGCCGGACGGAAAATTCCTCTACGCAGCTATCGAGGCGGCTGGCGGGGCGGTCGCTTCGTTCGCCGTCGGAGCAGAGGGCCGGCTCACGAAACTCAATCAGCAATCCACCGGCGGCGACGGCGCCTGCCACGTGTGGGTGGACGCCACGGGGCGAAACGTGCTCGCGGCGAACTACGGAGGCGGCAGCATCGCGTGTCTCCGGGCCAACGCCGATGGATCGCTCGGCGAGCGCAGCGCGTTCGTGCAGTTCGAAGGCAGCGGCCCGAATCCCAGGCGGCAGCAGAAACCGCACGGGCATGCCATTTACACCGACGCCACGAACCGCTTCGTCCATGCCTGCGACCTCGGCACGGACAACGTCTGGACGTTCCGCTTCGACGCCGCGAAAGGCACACTCACGCCCGCCGAGCCTCCGTCGGGAAAAGTTCCGCCCGGCGGCGGCCCGCGGCATCTGGCGATCCATCCCGGCGGAAAATTCGCCTTCGTCAACAACGAGATGACCTTGAGCGTCACCGCGTTTTCCCGCGACGCGGAGACCGGCGCGCTGACCCCGATGCAGACCCTGCCGACCGTCCCGGACGGTACGCCGACCGCGGGAATTTCCACGGCGGAGATCTTCTGCCATCCGACCGGCAAGTGGCTCTACGTCTCGAACCGCGGCCACGACACCATCGCCGTCTATGCCCTCGCGGCGGATGGGAAAATGACCTGGATCGAGAACGCACCCGCGCAGGTGAAGGTGCCGCGCGGCTTCGGCATCGACCCGAGCGGGCGCTGGCTCGTCACCGCCGGCCAGAACGACGACCGGATCGCGGTGCTCAAGATCGACCCCACCACCGGCCGCCTCACCGACACCGGCCAGCGCGTCGAGGTCGGCTCGCCGGTGTGCATTCTCTTCGCGCCGGTGGCTCAATCACGATAGCCGGCGGCTCCCACCATCCCGATGAATGCGGCGCGCGGCTAAGGGCGGGCAGCCTTTTTCTCGACGCCAAAGTGCGCGAGGACGTTGCGCATCACTGCCGCCCAACGCGGGTCAGCGGACAGCACCCAACCGGAGCCGATGGACCCGGCGTTGAAGACGCGCCCGCCGTCCGCGCGCTCCCAGTAGATCATCTCTCCACCTTGATCTGACTTCGGTTTGATCGGGCGGAAAAAATAGTCGAACGCGGCACCGCCTTCCTTCCACGGGACGATGCCATTGGCGATGCGCACCATGCCGGCGGGGTCGGTGGGCAGCACCGCGCCGTCGGGCGTCGGTTGCTGCTGGAGCGCGGCAAAGGTGGACGGGCGGATGTCCATCTCGTGGCCGTTGGCCATCGGCATCTGGCCCTCGCCCGCCCAGCCGAACTTGTCCCCCTTTTTCAACCCCGAGGCCGTTCGTGCCCCAGACGGCGTGCAAAGTGGCGGGCGTGGGGGCGAAGGGCGTGGCGCTGTACGCGCGCGAGCACGCCGGGTTTCATGCGATGCACCAGCGCTTCATCCGGCGACACGCCGTCGCCGAGATAGAAGCCGACGTAGCCATCCTTACCGACACCGAGCGCGAAACCTTCCGACGAATCCTTGTCTTCCTGCGAAACGAGGCCCTGCAATTTTTCCAAATCCCACGGGCGCCGGTATGAAAGACCAGGGTCCGCCGCAGCTCGACCATCGCGGGCTGGCCGTTGGCGAAACTCACCGGCAGAATCACGGGCGCGTTGATTTCGGCGGCGCGGGGAACGACGCGGCCCACGAGCTGCGCAAACTCGGGAGAGAATACCGGGCGATGCGCAAGCTTCGTCTGCACGAGCAGGGCGGTGTCGGCGGGCCCCACGCCCCACGCCGCGGTCACGCAGGCACCAGCCCAGCGCGAGGAGCGCGGCGGACACGAAAAAAATCCGCACGGAAAGTTCTGCGAATTGACGGCGGTGCCGAAAAAGCCGGAACGTCGCGCCGCAGCCCGCCGGCCCAATACATCCCGTCTTTCGCCTCGTGAAAATCCACTTCCAACCCGCGCTGCCCGCCGCTGCCGGCGCGATTTCCCAGCTCGTGAACAGCGCCTACCGTGGCGAAGCCAGCAAACAGGGCTGGACCACCGAGGCCGCCTTACTCGATGGCCAGCGCACCGACGAACCAGCCATCGCCGGGATCATCGCCGATCCCGGCCAGTGTCTCCTCACCGCTCGGCTCGACCGCGCGGAGACGGGCGAAATCGTGGGCTGCGTGCAGCTCTCGGTGCAGCACGGCAGCGGCTACCTCGGCATGCTGACCGTCCACCCTGCGCGCCAGGCCCGCGGGCTCGGCAAGCTCCTCATCCTGGAAGCCGAGGCGTGGACGCGCCAGCGAGGGTGTCCCGAGTTGCGCATGACCGTTATCACCCTCCGTGCGGAGTTGCTCGCCTACTATGAACGACGCGGCTTTCGGCGCACCGGAAGGACCGTGCCCTTTCCCTACGGTGACCCCCGTTTCGGCCTCCCCCGCCGTCCGGATTTGAAAATGGAAATTTTGGCGAAGGTGCTCTGACCACCCGCCCGGCGTGCGCGGTCCGGCGTCGGCACACCGGCGACGCGCGGCCGCAGCATCCCCAGCAGCCGCAGCCGAGGCGCGCGGGACGCGTTGTCGGCGGGCGCGGCCGGAGGCACGCGGCATCGCTCATGGAGCCGACGATGCCGGACGACCCGACCCGCCGCACGCTCAAACCAGCTTGAGCAATTCCTTGGGCATCGGAGACTCGAAACTCATCTCGCGGCGCGTCTCGGGATGGGGAAAGCGCAGCCCGCAGGCGTGCAGGCCGAGGCGTTTCACGGGGTCGGATTTCGCGCCGTATTTTTTGTCGCCGATGATCGGGCAGCCGGCGTCGGCAAGCTGCACGCGGAGCTGATGACGCCGCCCCGTTTCCAAACTCAGCTCGACCAGCGTGCGCCACTCGCGCCGGGCCAGCACCCGGAAATGCGTGACCGCGTGCCGCGTGAATTCGCTCGGCGGCGCGCTGAACACGCGGAGCAGATTGCGTTCGTCGAGGTCCGAGGAAAACGTCCCCGCATCGTCGCGCAGCCGGCCCTCGACCACGGCCTCGTAGCGCTTCGTGGCCTCGTCCCAGCCGGTCTGGAGCGCGCGTTTCGCCTGCTCGGTTTTAGCAAAAACCATCAGCCCCGAAGTCTCGCGGTCGAGCCGGTGGACGATCCACACGCGGTCGCGCGCCTGCTCATTGCCGCGCCGCAGATAGTCAGTGAGTTGGAAGTAGGCGGTCCTCTCCTGCTCGGCCTCGGTCGCGATGCTCAGCAGGTTCGCGGGTTTGTCGATGACGATGACGGCGGCGTCCTCGAAGCAGATCTTCAGTCCCGAGGGCAGCGTCGTTTTCGGCGCGGCGAAACGGTCCGACCGGATGGCCACGACATCGCCCGGCTGCAGGGGATGGTTGAACTGCGAGACCGGGCGGTCATTGACCGTGACGGCTTGGAATTTCAGCCAAGTGCGCACCTGCTTGCGCTTCTCGTCGGGCCAGGAGGTGAAGAGAAAAGGGAGCAATTCCGCGGGCTGATCCACGGTGCGTGATTTGGGCATGCGGCAGCAGTAGCAGCGCGGCGCGCGGGACACCGCACTTTTTGTGAGAGCAGTCGAAAGCGGCCGGCCTCCCTGGTCGCGGCGTGGGCTCGGTTCACTTCCGTCGCCCGCTGCGGAAGTTGAGTTTCACCCCGAAGTTTCCGCGCTCGCGCCAGCCGACATAGAAAACGAGGTGCCGGCCTTTGTAGGAAATGAGCGGCAGGCGCAGCCAGCGGTAGCGGCAGACCGTCCAGTTCCAGCCGCCGTGTGGATGGAAGACGGCGCCGGGAAATCGCCCGGTTTGCTCAAACTCCCGATCCGCGATGCCGATGACGTAAAAGGTGAAATTGTGGAGCCCATTGCGGCGGTGCCATTTGCGCCCGCGCGCGGCATCGTCCCGCGCATACCACTCCGGCGGCTGCGGGTCGTCGAGGTTGCCGAACCAAAAGACGGGATTCATTTTTTGCGCGGCCGTGGGGCGATGCCTCGGCTTGTTTCGGATCACTTTCGGGGTCGGCTGGTGGGCGCGGGGCGCGGTGGTCAAAGCCGACCGCTTTTCCGCCACCGGGCGCACGCTGGAACATCCGGCGCTGGCCACGAGGACGAGCACGGCGAGGAACGCGGCGAGCCGGGACGCGAGGCCGACGCGGTGCCTCACGCGCCGATGGGGTGCCACGTCGTCTTGAACTCGAGCGTGTCGCGGATGGCGTAGAGGCTCTGCGCGGTGTCGGCGAACCAGTCGGGCTGGTCCTCGACTTTAATAAGATGCAGGCGCTTCACGCTTTCGGCCGCGCCGAGCGCCAGGGCTTTGCGTTCGTCCGCGCTGGCGACTCCGCAAAGCGCGCGGAGATGCGTGTGGGTGGCAAAGGTCGGTAGCATTTCCTTGCGGAACCCGGTGAGGAGATTCACCACGCCGCCGGGCAGGTCGCTGGTGGCGAGCATTTCGCCGAGGAGGATCGCCGGGTAGGGCTGCGTCTCGGAGGCGAGCGCGACGACGGTGTTGCCACTGGTGATCGCGGGCGCGAAGAGCGAGACGAGCGCGAGCAGCGGCGCGGTGTCGGGCGCGATGACGCCGACGATGCCCATCGGCTCAGTGACGGTGAAATTGAAATACGGCGATGCGACGGGGTTCACGCTGCCGAGCACCTGCTCGAATTTGTCGGCCCAGCCGGCGTAATGGATCAGCCGATCCACGCTCGCGGCGACCTCGCGCGCGGCGGCGGCTTTCGACGCGCCGCCGAGTTGGATTGCGTCGGCCATCTCGCCGGCGCGGGCTTCGAGCATTTCGCCGAGGCGGTAGAGAATCTGGCCGCGGTTGTAGCCGGTGCGTTTCGCCCAGCCGGGGCCGGCCTTCGCGGCGGCCTCGACGGCGTTGCGCAGATCCTTGCGCGAGCATTGCGGGATGTTCGCGTAGAAATTTCCCGCCGCGTCCTTCAGCGGAAACACGCGCGCGCTTTCCGACCGGATGAAAGCGCCACCGACATAGACTTTCGGGGTTTTGGTGATGGGCAGGCGGCTCATGTGGAAAATGACGAATGACGGAATGACGGGGTAGCTAATCGTGGGATGACGCGACTTTGGTCATTCGGCATTCGGACTTCTTTCGTCATTCCACATTCGTCATTCGTCATTGCATCACGCCTCAAACAAGCTGGCAGTAATCCAGCAACCCCTGTCGCCCACCCTCGCGCCCAAAGCCGCTTTCCTTGTACCCGCCAAACGGCGACGCCGGGTCGAACTTGTTATACGTGTTCGCCCAGACCACACCCGCCTTCAGCTCCGTGCTCATTTTCAAAATGCGCGAACCTTTGTCCGTCCACACTCCGGCACTGAGTCCATAGGCGGTGTTATTCGCCTTCTCGATCGCCTCATCGACTGTGCGGAAAGTGAGGATACTCAGCACCGGGCCGAAGATTTCCTCCCGCGCGATGCGGTGGCTCATACTCACCCCGCTGAAAAGCGTCGGGCGGAAATAAAACCCCTTCGCCGGCAGCCGGCACGGGTGCTGAAACATCTCCGCGCCCTCCTTCACCCCGGCCTCCACCAGCTCGCGGATTTTGCCGAACTGTTCCCGAGAGTTAATCGCGCCGAGGTCCGTGTTCTTGTCCATCGGGTCGCCCACGCGCAGCACGCGGAGCCGGTTCTTGAGCTTCGCCAGCACCCGCTCCGCCACCGACTCATGCACGAGCAGGCGCGAACCCGCGCAGCAGACGTGGCCCTGGTTGAAAAAGATGCCGTTCACGATGCCTTCCACCGCCTGGTCGAGCGGCGCGTCGTCGAAGACGATGTTCGCCGCCTTGCCGCCCAGCTCCATCGTCATCCTTTTGTCCGAGCCCGCGAGCGAGCGCATGATGATCTTGCCCACCTCCGTCGAGCCCGTGAACGCCACCTTCGCCGGAATCGCGTGACCCATCACCGCCGCGCCGACCTCGCCCGCGCCGGTCACAAAATTCACCACGCCCGGCGGCAGCCCCGCGTCCTGCATGATTTCCGCGAGCTTCAGGCAGGTGATCGACGTGGTCTCCGCCGGCTTGAGCACCACGCAATTGCCCATCGCCAGCGCGGGCGCGATTTTCCACGCGCCCATGAGCAGCGGAAAATTCCACGGGATGACCTGGCCCACCACGCCCAGCGGCGCCACCCGGCGGCCCGGCGCCACGTAGTCCAGCTTGTCCGCCCAGCCCGCATGATAGAAGAAATGCGCCGCCGCCATCGGCACATCGAAGTCGCGCGATTCCTTGATCGGCTTCCCGCCATCGAGCGTCTCCGCCACGGCAAACTCCCGCGCCCGATCCTGCAGCAGCCGCGCGATGCGAAAGAGATACTTCGCCCGCTCGCGGCCCGGCATCCTGCTCCAGACATGGTCGTAAGCGCGGCGCGCAGCCTGAAAGGCGGCATCCACATCCGCGGCCCCGGCGAGCGCGATCTCGGCGAGCTTCTGCTCATTGGCCGGATTGATGGAGTCGAAATACTTCCCCGATTTCGGCGCGACAAATTTCCCGTCGATGAAAAGGTCATACCGCGCCTTGAGCTTCGGGTCCGCCGTCTCCGGAGCCGGATCGTATTCCCAAAGATCGCCAAAGATCAGCTCCGGCGCAGGCCGCGTCACGCGGGTGGATTTGCCGGTCGCGCGTTTAGAACTGTGGGGAGCGGCTGGCATCGCGGGCGGAGCGTGGCGGGCGCGGCGGGTGGTGTCAATGCGAGTGGGCGGCACGAAAGAGACCGGCGGCTCCGCACCGAAAATCCGTCAGCGTTTGGGCCGCAGGCCGTAGCTGAGGAGGAGGGTGCTGTCGTCCCAGATGCCGGGTTTGTCGGTGTGCATGACCACTGAAATAACCTCGCGGCCATCGCGCAGGGCGGCGCAGACGAGGACCTGCATCGCGGGTCTGGTGAAGCCCGTTTTCACACCGGTGCAGCCGGGGAAGCGCTGGAGCATGCGGTTGTGGTTGGAAAGCGGGATCGCCACGCCGTCGGCACCCAGCCAGTGGTAGCTCGGCGTGCTGACGATCTGGCGGAAAAGCGGCTGCTGCATGGCGGCGCGGGAGATCAGGGCGAGGTCGCGCGGGGAGCAGTAGTGGACGAGGTCGTGGAGGCCGTTGGCATTGGTGAAGTGCGCGGTCTTCGCGCCGAGTTCGGCGGCGCGGCGGGTCATTTTCTCGGCAAAGGCGGCGGCGCTTCCGGCGTTGTCGCGACCCAGCGCGTGGGCCACGTCGTTCGCGCTTTTCAGCATGAGTCCGTAAAGCATCTGGCGCCGGGTGAAACGCTGGCCGGGTTTCAGGTAGAGGCTGCTTTCGCCGACCTTGCTGTCCTCGAGGGTACATTCGATTTCGCGGTCGAGGTCGCCGGCTTCGATGACGAGCAGCGCGGTGAGGATCTTCGTGGTGCTGGCGGGGAACTGCGGCTCGTCGGCGTTCTTTTCGTAAAGCGCCGCGCCGGTGTGGGCGTCGATGACGATGGCTCCGCGCGCGGCGAGCGGGAGGCCTGCGGTCTCGCTGGCGGCGAGGATCTGCGCGAGATCCTCCATGCGCGGGCGCGGCGTGGCGGCGGGCAAAACGGGTGCGCCAGGCAAGGCGTTCATCGCCGGGTCAGCGAGCGCGGCGGGGGGCGGTCTTTTCGTCGGGCTCGCGGGCGCGGGGCGCGGTCTCGGCGCGGCTTTTTTCGCCGCCGCGGGCTCGATCCGGGTGACAGGCGCCTTTTTCTTCGCGCCATGCAGCGTCGCGGGCACCACCGCGAGAGCGGCGGCCAGCAGCAGCGTGAGACTGGGCGAGGATTTGACCATCGAGCATCGTCCACGCGATCGGCAGCTCGTGCTGAACGATTTCTTCGTGGAGTGCCACGAGGCTACCGGATGCATTGGCGGTGGGCAAGCCACGCGGGGCGCCGGGTCCTTTTAGCGCTCAACTTTCCGGGGCCGGCCCGACTCATTTTTTCCACACGCCCTGTCGGCGGCTGAAAGCCCGCCGCTCCTCGGATCGCCAGCTTGCGCAGCCTTGCCAACACCGCCGCACTCGGCTGTCCTCGTCGCAGTTCCAAACCATTTCCATGACCAATCTTTTCGATCTCAAAAACGAAGTCGCCGTCGTGATCGGCGGCACCGGCGTCCTCGGCGGCGCACTCGCCGACGGCCTCGCCGCTGCGGGTGCCATCGTCGCCGTCGTCGGGCGCAATGCGGAGCGGGGCGCGGCCCGGGTGGCCGCCATCCGCGACGCCGGTGGCAGCGCGCACTTTTTCCCCGCCGATGCCATGGACCGCGCCTCCGTGGCCGAAGCCCACGCCGCCATCGGCAAGCTCTGCGGCGATCCGACGATCCTGGTCAACGCCGCCGGCGGCAACGACGCGCGCGTAACTGTCACCGCCGAGCGCGCGTTCGAGTCCATCGCCCTCGAGGACTGGCGCGCGAACTTCGACCTCAACCTCGTCGGCGGCGTGCTCCTGCCCTGCCAGGAATTCGGCCCCGGCATGGGCGCGCGCGGGCGCGGCTCGATCATCAATATCGCCAGCGTCAGCGCGCACCTGCCGCTCTCGCGCGTCGTCGCCTACTCCGCGAGCAAGGCCGCCGTGCTCTCGCTCTCACAATTTCTCGCCCGCGAATGGGCCCCGCTGGGCGTGCGGGTGAATACCATCACGCCCGGCTTTTTTCCCGCGGAGCAAAACCGCAAACTGCTCTTCCACGACGACGGCACGCCGACCGCGCGCACCCAGGCCATCTGGGGTCACACGCCGATGCAGCGCTTCGGCAAAAGTGAAGAGCTCATCGGTGCCTGCGTCTTTCTCGCCGCGGAGAAGGCGAGCAGCTTCGTCACCGGCAGCGACCTGCGGGTGGACGGCGGGTTTCTGAGCCAGACGATCTGACTCTTGGCCTCGGGGGCCGGACTCATGGCAGCGCGCGGGCCTTTGGCGATTGTCTCCCGGGCGGGCGACGGCTCCACGCAATGGAGGGCGAGCGATGATCGGAACGCACACTTTCACCCTCGGCGTGCCGAAAGACTACACGCCGGGGTCCCGCAAACGAAAGGTCGCCGGCACGACCGTGGGGACGCCGCTGACCATCATGTGACCGCGCTGCTCCTCGCGTGC
>CAIQUL010000188.1 GCA_903874975.1 uncultured Chthoniobacter sp.
TGCCGATTAGAGCAGGCGGAGACAGCCACCGGAGCCTGGACCCCCGTGGTGGGCGTGGCCGACGTGGTGACCCAAGGGGTCAATACGCCCGTGCCCGTCTCCAGTCCCGGCCCCCTCCAAACCGGCCGACTGTACCGTCTGCGGGTGTTGTAAGCGTCGGCTTGGGTGCTGCTGCTGAGTCCAGCGACAGATCGGGCCTCTTCGCGAATAAACGCTACCCTTAAGCAACTTTCGGGGTTTCCAAAAATAGTTCGCACTGTTGGCCGCAGGCGAACACCTCGGGCGATCTCGGGCTCAGCCCGCCTCGCGGCCGGTGAACGACAGGGATTCTTCAATCCAGGTGTCGACCTTGGCGACGTTGGTGCGGAGTGCCTCGGCTTTGCGCTGGGCGATACCTTGGGCGATGCGCATGGCCGCAGTCGCCAACCGTTGGGAGCCTGGAAGCTTGTTTTCGACCGCACGCTGAAGTTGCTGCTGGACGGGCACCGGGATGTGCCGCTTCAGGAGTTCATCTTCGACGCTGAGGATAGCGTGCGCGCTGCCAGGATCGCCTTGCCGGGCATTACGCCCAAAGAGCTGACGATCGACGCGCCCGGATTCGTGCCGTTCGGTGGCCATCACGTGCAACCCACCCTGTGCGGCCACACCTTGACCCAAACGGATGTCGGTCCCGCGGCCGGCCATGTTGGTGGCGATCGTGATGCGTCCTGCTTCGCCGGCCATGGCCACGACGGTGGCTTCCTCGTGATGGCGGATCGCGTTGAGCAACTGGAAGCTCATGCCCTCATTTTCGAGGAGTTCGGCCAGTCGTTCGCTGGCCGCGACGCTACGGGTGCCGATGAGCACCGGTTGGCGACGGGCATGCACCGCCTTCACCTCGTCCACCACCGCAGCCCAGCGCGCCTCGGCGGTGGGCAGGATGAGGTCCGGGTGCTGGATGCGGCGGTTGGGCAAATGCGGTGGAATGGTCAGCACCGGAAGCCCATAGGTCTGCCAAAGTTCCGGGGCGGCCTCCCGGGCCGTGCCGGTCATGCCGGCGAGGCGATGGTAGAAGCGGAAGTAACGCTGGAAGCTGATGCGGGCAATGGTCTCCGAGGGGTCGGAGAGCTTGAGCCCTTCCTTGGCCTCGACGGCTTGGTGAAGCCCTTGGCGCCAGGTGCGTTGAGCCATCTGCCGGCCGGTGAATTCATCAACGATGACCACCTTGCCATCGACCACCACATATTGGCGTCCGGGAAGGTAGAACTCTCGGGCCACCAAGGCCTGTCGGATGAGCTCGGTCCGGCGTTCTGGGGCTTTCCAGAATCCCGGAAGGGGCGCGCACAATTCGTCGAGTCGGGCATTGCCGGCGGGCGTGAGCTCGATCTCGCGATGCCGCAGGTTCACCGAATAATGCGTCGAAACCTCCAGGGGTTGCGCAATGGCTTCTGCGATGTGAACGACCTCCTTCAGGGAATCATTGGCCCGCGGCGCGGAGATGATCAGGGGCGTGACGGCCTCATCGATGAGAATGCTGTCGGCCTCGTCGATGATGGCCGAGTGCAGTCCCCGCATTACTAGGCCATCTTGCGACTCAGGTCTCGGATGCAGCAGTTGTTGGACGAGGCGCCGGGTGGGGTTGCGCAGTTGCCCGAGCTTCAGGGAATCGCGCAGAAAATCGGCGACGACTTCTTTGCTGGTCGTGTAAGTGATGTCGCAGGCGTAAGCCTTGCGGCGTTCTTCGGGCGAGTGCTGGGCCGTGACGATGCCGGCATGGATTCCGCAGAACCGGTACAGGGGGCCGAGCCACTGAGCATCCCGCTCGACCAAGTAGTCGTTGACGGTGACGACATGGCACGGGCGTCCATTCCAAGCCATCAACACCGCGGCGATGCCTGCGGTGAGGGTCTTGCCTTCACCGGTGGCCATCTCAGCCAGGCATCCGCCATGGAGGGCAAGCGCTCCCATCAACTGCTCGGGAAAGGCCATGAGCCCGAGTTGTCGATGGGCCGCTTCTCGGATGGCGGCGAGCGCTGGAAGCAGACTCGATTCCGCGGCCCGTCCTCCGCGACGGATGATCTCCCGTTGTTCCAGAATGCGGACCCGCAGTTGATGGTCCGTGCAGTCTTGGATCTGGCCCCACAGGACTTCCGTCTCCGTGGCGCGTTGGCGGAGTTGGTTCAGTGCGCCGCCTCGGCGACGGTAGGCTCCGATCCATCGGTTGGCCCAGGCATCCACTCCCTTGGGCAGTGAGGCCGGAGATCGGTAGTCGGTGCGACGGTAGAACTCGGTCGGAGTGGTCACACCTGGTAGCGTGTTTGCAGGAGTTGTCTCAGCGAACGGATCCACCGGGGCAGGAGCGGTTCGTTGGGTAGATCGAATCGGATCCAGCCAGCCTTGCCGTGCAGCAGCAGGGCTCCGGCCGGGTCGGAGACGTTTCCGTTCACCTCAAAGAAGGGTTCGGCCGCCTGACGTCCTTCGTTGTCGCGGGCTGATGTGGGAACGGGGCCGCCCGCCCTCCAACCCAATGCCGCCGAGGGCAATTGGCGTTGTTCCCCGGGGATGACCCGGATGCCGTCCACGCGCAGGCGCCGGCCGGCCTCGCCGCTCAGGCGAACTTCGGCAGCGGTCGGCGGTCGTTGGAAGATCCGGTCGCCGTCCTCCTGGAGGATGGTGGCCTGGAATTGGAAACCGTTGGTGTCGATCAGTGCTCCGATGACTCCGCCCTTGGCCATCCAGCGGCCGATCAA
>CAIQUL010000189.1 GCA_903874975.1 uncultured Chthoniobacter sp.
GCGGCTCGGCTTTCCCATCTTGAAACAAAAGGACCTCTTCCGCATGGGCTTTGGAAATAAGCAAAAGAGAGGCAAGGAGCAGGGTGGAGAGGAATGATTTCATGGTTGAATGGTAGACTGAGGATTTTTGAATGGGCCTGCTAGGAATTTCTTTTGCGCCCGGCCCACCGTGAACGGCCAGAGCGGGGATCGGCGGCGGGGAGTGAGGGGGGCTGCCGCGAAGCTCAGCTTCGCCCACAAGTCCGTTCCGCAGTAGAACTGCGGAACGAGAGAACGAGAGAAAAAGTGCCGCCCCCGCACCGCATCCTGTTTCGGTGGTGGGACGCGGGGCGTGGGCGGACGCGCTCACCGGGCAACAAAGTTGCGAGCACGAGGGCGCGCCCAAACGGAATTGGGGAACGAGGGGGAAACCGAGGGAGGTTCAAATAAACGCCTCTGCATTCCTCCGGTCGCCTCATCGACCTTGATTGACTCCGCTACTTTTTACCTTTCACCGCCTGCTTTGCCGCAGCAACAGTGTTTTTCTTCTGCGTGTTGGAATTGGTGTTCGCCTGCTTTTGCGCGGCCTTCTTGTTCGTCGCTTTCGGTGATTTATCGCCCATAGACGGGAAGATTCACACGCGGGTTGGTCGATGGCGAGCCTGAAATGGAGCATTTGACAACCTGGGCTTGAATCTCCCCGGTCGCATCTGATCTCCTGCCGGTCCCGATACCCAAAATATGGCACGCCGCAAGAAAGACGAAGGCTGGTTCGATTTGTTCTTCTGGGTTTTGGTCTCGTTCCCAAAGTTAGCGCAGCACTTGTCCGTCCCCAAAGCGCTGCGCTAACTTTGGGGACGAGGGGCGAATTATTCCCTGCCTTTGGCCCTTGGCGACGCATCGACCATCGCTCTGTCCCATTCCGCATGGCGCACGCTCACTCCACCTCTGGCCCATGGGGCGCTTGTCCAGAAGCCAGAAAAGTTTTCACCAGTTCGCCCTCGCCGCGGACGATCATGCCTGGGAAGCGTTTGAACCATTCGCCTTCGGGGACTTCGGGGTTCGTATCGCACCATGCACCAAAACTCGCGGGTGGAGGCGTCGAGGGTGACGAAGGACGAACGGTCAGAACGGGGATGGGCGTCGGGGATCGAGGGGTGGAGGAAGGTTTAATTCGAAAGGAAGAAGGAGAAATGGGGACTTCCACGTGCGGTCGGGAGGAAAATTTCCGGCTGATCTGCGGTCGCAATGCAATGAATGCGCTCATGGGTGTTTGGGAGCACGGCCGTCCGTTGCGCTGGGCCAAGCTCTTTTTTTAAGCGGCATCCCTTTTCAGCGGCTACCAGTGGAGGACGGTGAGGCCGTCCACGCGGTCGAAGTGGGCGTCGCGGGTGGCGAGCGGCATGTCACATTCGAGGGCGACGGCCGCGATCCAGACAGTCGTTTTCGGGGATGAACTGGCCATAGGCTTCCAAGGCCACGGCGGCTCGGGCATAGCTCTCGGCGGTGGCGGTGTCGGGGTGGAGCAGCGCGGCCATTTGCAGGAAGTCGTCCACCAGCTTGCGGTTGTCCGCGGGGCGTGCGGATTTTTCCGCCCCCCTTGTAGAGTTCGCCGAGGGCGACGAGCGGGAGGAAGATCGGTTCAGCGGGCACGGTCAGCCCGCGGATGTCGATCCGTCCGCGCAGGTGGGCGACGACGACGCTGGTGTCGAGCAGGATGCCGGCGGCGCGATCAGCTATCTACTTCCACGCGGCGGGCGTCGTGCATGGCCTGCTCGAAGGCTTCGCCCTCGGTTTCGCTCAGCACGCTGTGGGTGCGCCCGAGCACGGCGGCACGTTCGCCCTGCGCGCTGGCGCTGAGACGGTGGACATAGCGGGCCACTGCGACCTGCTCGCGCAAAGGCAGGCTCTGGACTCCACGAACGATGGTTTCGATGACGGTCATACGGTGGCTAAGATAAGCATCTGCGGAAGAGGAACGCGAAGGCGTGATGCGTGGCCGCTTCGGGTGGGGGCGGAACGCTGCCCGGGCTTTCCTGACTGAGCACCCGCCCTTTCGCCTCAGTTCGAAATCGTCTCGTTCAGATTCAGCAGCACATTGGCCACCGCTGTCCAGGCGGCGAGTTGGGTGTCGTCGAGGCCGGGGGCTTTTGGCAGGTCGCCGACGCTGGCGAGTTTTTTGGCGGCTTCTTTGTCCTGACTGTAGGTGGCGAGCTGGCGCTGGAGGGTGCGGTCGAGGACGGCGCGCTCGTTTTCCGAAGGCGGGCGGGAGAGGGCGGTGCGCCAGGCGAAGGCGAGGCGCGAGGGGTCGTCGGCGCCGCCCTGCTGGAGGATGCGCTGGGCGAAGGCGCGGGCGGCTTCGACAAAGACAGGGTCGTTCATGAGGACGAGGGATTGCAGGGGCGTGCTGGTTTTCGCCCGCTGGGCGACGCAAAACTCGCGGGTGGGCGCGTCGAGGGTGACGAAAGACGGATAGACCGTGGAGCGCCGCCAATAGACGTAGAGGCCGCGGCGGTAGAGGTCGGCGCCGGTGGATTTCTGGTAGTTGTAGCCGCTCATTTCGTTGATCTCCCAGGTGCCGGCGGGCTGGGCGGGCTTGATGCTTTTGCCGCCGAGGGCGGGGTTGAGGATGCCGGCGATGGCGAGGGCGTTGTCGCGGATCATCTCGGCGTCGAGGCGCTGTCGGGGGCCGCGGGCGAGGAGGCGGTTTTCGCTGTCGCGGGCGAGGAGGGCGGGCGCGGCTTTGGCGCTCTGGCGGTAGGTGGCGCTGAGGACGATCTGGCGGAGGGCGCGCTTGGTGTCCCAGTCGCGCATGAAGTCGGCGGCGAGCCAGTCGAGCAGCTCGGGGTGGCTCGGCCATTCGCCCTGGGAGCCGAAGTCGTTGGCGGTTTTCACGAGGCCGGTGCCGAAGATCATGGCCCACCAGCGGTTCACGGCGACGCGGGCGGTGAGCGGCTGCTGCGGGGAGACGAGCCACTGGGCAAAGTCGAGGCGGTTGAGCGGCTTGCTGTCGGCGCGGGCGGGGATCTGGGGGAGAAAGGCGGGGACGGCGGCGGTGACTTTGTCGCCGTTCTGGTCGTAGGCGCCGCGGACTTTCATGAAGGTGTCGCGCGGCTTGTCCATCTCGGCCATGACCATGGTGTTGGGCATGGCTTTCTCGACGCCGGCCTTCGACTTTTTCAGGTCGTCCACGCGCTTGGCGAAGACGCCGGGGTTGGTGCCGAGCTTTTGGAAAAAGGCTTTCTGGAGCGGGTCTTTGTGCTCGGGTTTGCGCTGCTCGGGCGGAAGGGCGGCGAGGGCGCTGGCCGTCAGGCTGGCGGCCTCCTCGGGCGCGAGGGCGCGGCCGTAGATGCGGAGATCTTCGACGATGCCGTTGAAAGGCGAGGCGTCGGCGTTGCGGCGGCCGATGCGGAAGGGCGCGGCGGACTTGATGGCGCCGGCGAGTTTGTCGGTGCGGACGATGAGTTTCTCGGGCGCGCCGTTGACGAAGAGCTGCACGCCGGCGGCTTTGCCGGAGCCGTCGTAGGTGAAGGCGAGGTGCGAGAGCACCTTGGCGGCGACGGCTTTCTCGGCCTCGACGTGGATGATTTCGCCGGGCCATTTCTGGACGAGGTAAAAACTCGGCTTCTGCCCCTTGAACTCGATCTCCCAGCCGGGCGCAGCTTCACCGCCGTCGCGTTTGGCGAAAGCCGTGCCGCCCGTGGCCTCGGGGCGCACCCATGCGGCGACGCTGAAGGGCTGATCCTTTTCAAAGCCGAACTTGTCGCCGTATTCGAGCCAGCCCTGACCTTTCGTCTCGTAGCCTTTCGCGAACGTGCCGTCCACGAACGCGCTCTCGCCGTGCGCGGTGGCGGCGACAGCCTGGCGGGTGTCACTCGTGCCGTGGCCGTTTTCATCGAGGGTGAAGCGCACGACCGGACCCTTCGGCTCGGCGGCTTGGGCGGTTTCCTTTTCCCACGCGAGCTGCTTCTCGGGGAGCGTGCGGTTGAATTCCTCCGCGGCCTTTTGCGCCCCGGCGATCTCGCCGTCGAGCCGCTGGAGTTCTTTCTCCTGCTCGGGCAGCGGGACTTTGAGGAACGGCTTCGGGTTGCGGTCGCGCACGCCGTCCTTGCCGGTCTCGGGCACGTTGTTGAAAAAGGCGTACACCTGGTAGAAATCGCGCTGGGTGATGGGGTCGTACTTGTGATCGTGGCACTGCGCGCAGGCCACGGTCATGCCGAGCCAGGTCACGCCAGTCGTGGCCACGCGATCGACGACGTAGAGATTGAGATACTCGGACTCGATGATACCGCCTTCGTCGCTGGTCATGACGTTGCGGTGAAAGCCGCTCGCGACCTGCTGCTGGATGGTGGCCTTGGGCAGCAGATCGCCGGCGATCTGCTCGATGGTGAACTGGCTGAACGGCATGTTCGTGTTGAAGGCGTTCACGACCCATTCGCGCCAAAGCCACATGTCGCGCAGCGAGTCATTGTGGTAGCCGCTGGTGTCGCCGTAGCGGGCGAGGTCGAGCCACGGCACGGCCAGGCGCTCGCCGAAATGCGGGCTCTTGAGCAGCCGGTCCACGACTTTCTCGAAAGCTGCCGGCGCGCTGTCTTTCACAAAGTCATCCACCTCCGCGATGGACGGCGGCAGCCCCGTCAGGTCGAGCGACACGCGGCGGATGAGACGCGCCTTTTCCTCCTCGGGCGCGGGCGTGAGTCCTTCCAGTTTCAGCCGCGCGTGGACGAAGGCGTCGATGGGATTCGTCGCGCCGGCGACCGCCGGCACGGGCGGCTGTTTCACCGGCTCAAACGCCCAGTGCCCCGTCCACGTCGCGCCTTCTTTCACCCAACGTTTGAGTAGCTCGACCTGCGCGGGCTGGAGCGGCTTGTGGTCCTTCGGCGGCGGCATCACGTCGGCCTTGTCCTTCGTGGTGATACGGCGGATCAGCTCGCTCTTTTCCAGCGACCCCGGCACCACCGCGACCTCCCCGGACTCCCCCTTGCCAAACGCCGCGTCCTTCACGTCGAGCCGCAGCTCGGCCTTGCGCTTGTTCGCGTCCGGGCCGTGGCAGGTGAAGCAGTTCTCGGAAAGGATCGGACGGATGTCGCGGTTGAAATCGAGCTTCGTCGTGGCGAGTTCCGCGCGGGCCGTGACGGCAAGCGCGAGGAGCAGCGGCAGGGCGGGAAACGTGGGGATGCGGTGGGACATAAGGATCAAACGGGTAAACTTCGCGACGGCTTGAAAATTAGCACGGTTCTCGAGGTCGGCGTGCGCGCACGTGTCCGGACTGGACCGGTCGCCCGGCCTATCTGTTCTCCTCGTCGCGGGGGCTGTGGATATCGGTGGGGGTGCCGCGGACGAAGCCCTCGCGGCCGGTGAGGCGGACTTCGATGGTGTGCATGCGCCCGCTGCGGACTTCCTTGCCAAAGGCGTAGCTGAAGGCGTGGCGTCCATCGCCCATGCCGCGATGCCGGAGATCCTCGCGGTATTCGTCGGCCCGCACGCGGGCGACCCAGACGAAGTCCACGTAGATGTCCACGGTGGGGCGCTCTTCCGGTTGGGCGCGATCCCAGACGATCCCGGCGACGGTCCGGCTGTCGCAGAAATCCACGACGATCTCTTGGCGCGGCGGAACTTTCGGGGTGAGGTGTCCGTTGAAAATCATGATCCCGAAGGCGAACGCATGAAAGGTGAGGACGATGTTGCCCGCGCGCCACAGCGGGCCGTCGCCCCAGATTTTCGCGGTTTTGTTCCAGCGGGAAAACCAGTCGTAACCGCACAGGAGCACGGCGTGGTAGGCGCCGTAGATCACGAAGCGAAGTTCGAGGCCGTGCCAGAGTCCCATGAGGCCGAAGGTGAGAAACAGCCCGACGTAATTGGCGGTGTGCTTGCCTCCGAACCACTTGCCTTTCGCGGCCGCGAGGAGGAAGCGCATGTGGATGTGGTCGCGAAACCAGAACGACAGGCTGATGTGCCAGCGGGTCCAGAAGTCGCGGATGTTTCGCGCGAGAAAGGGCGCGGCGAAATTCTCCGGGGTGCGGATGCCAAAGAGCCGTCCGAGGCCGATGGCGAAGGCGCTGTAACCCGCGAAGTCGAAGAACAGGTAGAGCGTTTCCGCATACAGCAGGCTGAGCTGAGGCAGCGCGCCCGCCTGCTTCGACGCCGGGGCCAGCCAGTACGTGTGGATGAGCGCGGCGATGATGAATTTGTAGAGAAACCCGCGGAAGGTGCGCGCGACGGCGAAGTCGAGATCGTCGAAGAACTCCGCGCGGCTGCGGGTCTTCACCCAGTCCTGCGCGAAGCGGCGGTAGCGGTCGATCGGGCCGGAGGAGATCGCGGGGAAGAAAAGGAGGAAGGCAAAATACTGCGTGAGCGGCAGCGTTTTCACCACGCGGTCGTGGATGCTGAAGACGACATCGAGGGCGCGAAAGGTGACGTAGGAAATGCCGAGGAAGCCGAACATCGTGTCGGGGGCGATGAGGGGCAGCCCCTTCGCGAGCACGAGCGGGAGCAGCGCGAGGCCGAGCGCGAGGTAGAAAGTCGCGCGCGTCTTCCAGCGGAGAAAACCGCGCGCCACGATGCCTTGAAACGCGGCATACCCGAGGACGATCCAGATTTCGCGCACCTCAAACCCGGGCCGAATGGCGAGGTCGCCGCCGAATTGCACGGCGAGGACGCCCAGCGTGACGAGGAGCATCCACCAGCGTCCCCAGCGGTCGAGCAGCCCGAGCGCCCCGAGCAGGATCGCGGGCAGCACGGCGTAGAGCAGCAGCCCGAAGAAGGTGAAATCGCCGAAGGGAATCATCCCAGCATCTCCCCGAGTTTCCGCCGGTCGGCCTTGCCGTTCGCGGTCATGGGAAACGCGTCCACGTAGAGGAATTTCCGCGGGATCATGTAGGCCGGCAACCGTTCGCCGAGCCGGGTCTTGAGCTGCGCGGTAAAGGCGAAATCGCTGCCCGTTTTCTCCACCGCGAGCACCACCACGGCCGCCAGCGCGTCGATGCGCCCGTGCTTCTCGACCGGCAGCACCACGGCGTCGGCGATCTCGGGGAGCGCGCGGAGATTCGCTTCGAGGTCGCCGAGTTCGATGCGGTAGCCGTTGACCTTCACCTGGCTGTCGCGGCGGCCTTCAAAAAAGATCTGGCCGGCGCGTTCGCGGCCCCAGTCCCCGGTGCGATACGCGCGCACGCCGTCGAGGTCGAAGAACGCCTTCGCGGTGAGGTCATCCCGCCCGAGGTAGCCGGGGCTGACGTTCGGGCCGGCGATGACGATTTCCCCGCGCTCGCCGTCGCTCACGCGCTCGCCGTTTTCGCCGAGGATGACCACCCGCGTGCCCGGCATCGCCGCGCCCACCGGCAGCGGCGACCACTTTGCCAAAACCTCGCGCGTGATCCGCACGGAGGTCGTGGCCACCGTCGCTTCGGTCGGGCCGTAGGTGTTCCAGACTTCGGCCTCGGGGAAGCGGTCGAGGAGTTGCGACGCGGTTTCCGGCGCGAGCGTTTCGCCGCAGAAAAGAAAGCGCCGCAGGTGCGGGAGCATTGGCTGGGCAAAGGTCCGCTCGATCAAACACATCTGCGCGAAGGACGGCGTGGACACCCATGTGGTCAGCGCGGAAGCGTGGAACGCTGCGTAGAGCGCCTTGAGATTCGCGACGTGGTCTTTCGTGATGCTGAAGAGCGTGCCGCCCGTGACGAGGCTCGCAAACAGATCCATGACCGAGAGGTCGAAGGAGAACGGTGCCTGGTTGAGAAACGTCTCGCCCGGCGCGGCGAAGCGCTGCTCCGCGAGCATCCACGCGACGAAGTGTTCGAGGTTCGCGCGCGTGATGACCACCCCCTTCGGCTCGCCGGTGCTGCCGCTGGTGAAGAGGATGTAGAACGGGCGATCGGGCGATTGGACAATTGCGCGATGGGGCGATGGGATCGCTGGCAGGCTCGCGATGCGGGCGGGCGTGAGGGTCAGCGCTGCGCCGGCGGTCTGCACGATGCGCTCCACGCGCTGCGCGGGAATCGAGAGGTCGATCGGCACGTAGGGCCGCCCGCTTTTCACCACGCCGAGAAACGCGACGAGCATCTCCGGCTCCTTGTGCCCGTGGACGGCGACCGGCGCGCGGCTCTCGCCGAGTTCCGCGTCGAGCCACGCGGCGAGCGTATCGGAGCGGGCAAGGAGTTCGCCATACGTCAGCACGCGGTCGCCGCTGCGGTGGGCGACGAGGTCCGGGGAGACGCGGCCCCAGTGGTCGATGCGGTCGATCAAATCCACGCGCTAAAACTCCTGATAGACGAACGGCGGCGTGGAGAAATCGCCCCGCCCGTAGATCGTCGCCAGCCCGCCGATGATCGCGAAGTAGTAGAGCGCGAGGAGAGCGGTGCTGGTGCGCGGATGAGCCTCCAGCCAGGCTTGCGCGGCTTTCACGAGGCGAGGCGGCGCTGCACGTCGGCCACGAGTTGGCGCGGAGTGGCCCACGCCTCGCGCTCGAATTCTGCCGGCGAAATCTCCACCCCGACTTCCTGCCCGAGCGCCACGATGAGCTGCACCGTTTTCATCGAGTCGAGAATCTGCAGGTCATACAGCGCGAGATCCGGGCTGGTGCGGACCTCCTCGGTCTCGGCGACTTCGGCGAGGACGCGCAGGATTTTTTCGGTGGAGTCGGTTTCGGTCATGGAATGGATGGAGGTTCGGCGGGTGGGGCGGTGTTGAGCGGGCGGTCGTGATAGAAATCGTCGAGCGCGCGATCATAGTAAATCCATCCCTTGGCGCTCAAGTGATCGAAAAAGTCCGAGAGAAACCCGGCGTCGCTTTCATGCTCGCGGAAAGTGAGCAGCGGGAAATTGTAGGCCTTGGCCAGCCCCTTCAGCCGCTCGATGAAGACGTCGCGCGCCGCCGGCGAGAGACCGGCGGCTTCGAGTCGGACGTCCTCGATCGGCATGCAGAGGAGCAGCGGCTTCGCGTTCAGCTCCTGGAACGTGCGCAGGAGCAATTCCGCATCCGTCCACTCCCGGGCTTTCCCGACGCGCTCCAGAAACACTTTGTCGCGCGAACTCTTCGGGCGGACCTTCCTGGCCTGCTTCCGCTTGGCCTCGACGACGCCGTGGACCATTTGCGCCGAGCTTTTGACGAGGCGGCTCCAATTGGGTGCGATCCGCACCCGCTGCCGGGGGCTGCCCGGCGCATCCGGGGCGTCCTCCTCATCCAGAATGTGCAGCGTCGCCTCCACATGATCCTGCGCCCGCCCGATGGCGTTGTTTAGATACCCGAGCGGACACAGAAAACTGTAAAGGGCGCGATCGGTGGCGGTGTCGCCCGCGAGCCTTTCGAGCGCCGCCCCCAGCAGCCAGTCGTCTTCCAGCGTCTGGGGAAAAGCGAGCATCCGGCGGGCGACATCGCGTTTCAGCTCGGGGCTGAGATGCCGGCTAAAAGCCAGCTCGTAAGCCTGCATCGCGGAGAAATTCCCCGCGTATTGCCCGGGGTCGAAAATCTCCTCGAAAAAGAATCCCGGCGAGATGGAGTGCGCCACCTTCCGCCCCGCGATGCCCGGACCGACGGCCGCGACTTTCTGCAACATCGAGAGCGCCGCCGTGCCGTGTTTCCCGACCGGAAAAACCCGGAACCCCGTGGGGTAGTCGCGAAAGAATTGCTCGGCGGAGGTCGGGACGTTCTGGGTCAGCTCCGAGCTGCCGTAGAGGATCAGCAAGTCGTCCTCCGCAAACGCCGCCTTTTGCAGCGCCGCGCCCTGGAGCTTGCTGTCGGAGAAATCCGCCGCGAGTTCGTGGACGTAGCCGCGTTCGACCCCCTGGCACCACTCCAGCCCAGCCGCGAGCACCCCGCCGGCGACGAGCAGCGCGGCGAGGGCGGCGACCAAGTGGGTGCGTTGGGACGGAGTGCCGGAATTCAAGGAGTGAGCGAAGGTCGCCGCGGTTTTTAGCGGAAGCCGTAGCCCGTAACAACCCGCCGCCCACCTCTTTGTTGGGTGGATTTTCCTGCCACCGTTCCCCGCCCCGCAGAATTCCTTTACCCTCCCCTGCCCTGCTGCTTTCATGCGCGCCCGCGCCAAACGGCGCTTTCACCAATCCTCAATCTTAAATCCTCAATCTTAAATTTCCCCATGCCCAACCCCTGGACCGGAAAAGGTAACCCTTACACGCGGCAAGAAGTCCGTGACCGCCTGCAAGCCGTGCTCGACCGCGGCGAAGCCATCATCGCCGCCGGTGCCGGCACTGGCATCAGCGCCAAATTCATCGAGAAAGGCGGCGCCGACCTCATCATCATCTACAACTCTGGCCGCTTCCGCATGAGCGGCCACGGCTCCACCTGCGGCCTCATGGCTTACGACGACGCCAACCAGGTCGCCATGGACATCGGCGAATACGAAGTCCTCCCCATCGTCCAGGAAATCCCCGTCATCTGCGGCGTCCACGCCACCGACCCGCGCCGCCGCATGTGGCACTGGCTCGGGCGCGTGAAGGAAATGGGCTTCAGCGGCGTGAACAACTTCCCCACCCACACCATCGTGGACGGTCACTTCCGCCGCGTCCTCGAGGAGACGGGCATGAGCGTGGAAAAGGAATTCGAGATGATCGCCCTCGCGCACCGCATGGACCTTTTCACCATCGTCTATGTCGCCACGCCCGAGGAAGCGCGGCGCATGGCCGATGTCGGCGCGGACGCCATCATCGCCCACGTCGGCACCACCATCGGCGGCAGCATCGGCGTGACCGGCGCGGTCGTGCCCATGGACGACGCCGTGCGCCGCACCCAGGCGATCATCGAAGGCGCGCGCGCCACCGGCCGCAAAGACATCTTCTTCCTCAGCCACGGCGGCCCCATCTGCACGCCCGACGACGCCGCCCACGTGAACCTGAACACCGACTGCGTCGGCTTCGTCGGCGCGAGCAGTCTCGAGCGCCTCGGCGTGGAAGGCCCGCTCGTGGAGTTGACGCAGCGGTTCAAGAAGATCCCCGCGCCGGCGGCGAAGCGGTAGGCCGCGATTCGGTCCCGCCTCTTCCTCTTAAGAGAACCTCTGGAAACTGCCGATTGGCCGGAACCGTAGGCGGGAACGCCGCTGCAAAGTAGCGCAAGCCGGAGGCTTGCGCCACTCTTCGGAGTCCGCTGCGGCCGCCGCTCAGCGCAGCTCTTAGTTTCCAGGGGTTCCCTTAATCCCTTCCGACAGGACGAAAAGAGGAGGATTAAGAGGAAGAACGCGGGAGCTTTTTAGACGCGCTCACTAATTACACGCCGGGAGCGTCAGTCGTTCCGGCCTTCGCGCGGCGCGCTGGGCTGGCGGCGCGGGAAGCCGGCGGCGCGGCGGGGGCGGGTCGAGGGGTGGCGAGTCGGGCCGAAAGAGCAGGCGCAGGCGGCGGCGGGAGCGCGGGCGCGAGGAGCGCAGGCGCCGGCGGAGGAAGCTCGGTCCGCACGATTTGCGATGGGAAGGGCGACATGGTGACCTCCACGCGTGCGCCGACGCCGATGGTATTGAAAAGATCCACCACATCGCGGGAGCGCATGCGGATGCAGCCGTAGCTGGCGGGTGTGCCGATGCGCCATTCCTCGGGAGTGCCGTGAATGTAGATGCAGCGCGAAAACGTATTGCGATTCTGCGACTCGAGGCCGCGCAGCCAGAGGATGCGGGTGACGATTGGGTCGCGACCTGGCGAATTCGGCCGAACGATCTCGCCGGTCGCGCGCCGGCCTTTGAACTTCATCCCGAGGCCTGCGCCCTTGCCGATTTTCTTCGCGACTTCCATCGTTCCAAGCGGGGTGGCGTTGCTCCCGGAACGGCTGCCGACGCCGAATTTCGAGGTCGAAACATCGTAACGGTCGATCTCCACGCCTTTGCGAAAGACGAGCATCTTCTGGTCGGGCACGCTCACGCGGACGTAGTGGTCGCGGTCCTTGGTCGCGCAGGACGCGAGGAAGAATGTGCAGGCGACGAGGAGGCAGCGGGCGGCGAGGGAAAACACGGCGCACGCATTAGCCCACGTCGGGGCCAGGCTCAAGTGGAGCGGCACGATTCCGCGCGTCTAGTCCTTGCGCTCCACGACGACGAAGCGGCTCTGGCCCTTGGTCGAGACGCGGAGGAGGACCTTCTTTTCCTTCTTCAATTTCTCACTCAGCTCCACGGCCTGCTGCGAGTTGGTGATCGGGTCGCGGTTGGCCTCGTAGATGACGTCGCCGACCTTGATGCCGGCCTCCGCGCTCGGGGAGTCGGCGTCGATTTCGGTGACGACCACGCCTTTGGCACTCTCGGGAAGCTCAAAGCGTTTGCGGGACTCCGCGTCGATATCCGCCACGGTCACGCCGTCGAGCACGTCCGGATCGTCGGCCTTGGCCGGCTCAGCGGCGGCGAGGCCCTTGCCGGTGGGCCGCTCGGCGAGTTCCACGGTGAAGGTTTGGTCCTTCCCATCGCGCATGACTTTCAAGTCGGCCTTCGAGCCGGGCGCTAGGTTGGCAATGAGGAGCTGCAGTTCGCGGGTGCCCTCGACTTTTTTGCCGGAGACTTCCGTGACGACGTCGCCGGATTTCAGCCCCGCCTTTTCCGCCGGACTCTGGCCCGCGACCTCGGCGATCAGCGCGCCATCGGTGTTCGGCAGCTTGAACTGTTTGGCGAGCTCCTCATTGAGCGGCTGGAGCACGATGCCGAGGAAGCCGCGGCTCACGCGGCCAGTTTTAATCAGGCTCTCCATGACGCTGCGGGCGAGATTCGCCGGCACGGCGAAACCGATGCCCTGATTGCCGCCGGTCATGCTGAAGATCGCGGTGTTGATGCCGATCAGCCGACCCTCGACATCCACGAGCGCGCCGCCGGAGTTGCCGGGATTGATGGACGCATCGGTCTGGATGAAATCCTCGTAGCGGGTGTTGTCGAGCGGGTTGGCGCTCATGCCGCGTTCGATGCCCACGCGGCCCAGCGCGCTGACGATGCCCATGGTCACGGACTGCGTCAGGCCAAAGGGATTGCCGACCGCGATGCAGACGTCGCCGACGCGCGTTTTGGCGCTGTCGGCGAAAGTGATCGGCGCGAGGTTTTCGGCCTCGATTTTGAGCACGGCGATGTCGGTCGCCGGGTCGTTGCCCACTTTCTTGGCCTTGTACTCGCGCTTGTCCTTGCCGAGCGTGACGATGATCTCGTCGGCACCGTCAATGACGTGGTTATTCGTGAGGATGTAGCCGTCGGGTGAGACGATGACACCGGAGCCGAGTCCGGCGCGTTCGAGGCGCTTTTTGGCACCCGGCTTCGGGCCTTTTTCGCCCTCGCCCGGCGCGGTCTCGGGAATGCCAAAGAAGCGCCGGAACATCGGATCGTTGAGCATCGGGCTGTTCGCGTTCGCGTGCCGCGCCAGCATCTTGGAAGTGGCGATGGTGACGACGCTCGGCGACACTTTTTCCACCAATGGCGCAAACGTGGAAATGCGCCCGGCGACCTGCGGGAGCGGTGCGGCATCGACCTTGATTTCGGGGAGCTTCGTTTCCGGCTTGGGCGCATCGGCGGCACCGGCGAAAGGCGCGAGCGCGGCGACCAGGGCGATGGAGGTGGCAAGGATCGGACGATAGATTTTCATGGTGTTGGTTGGGCTACGAGAGGGTGGTTGAAACCGCGTGGTTGTGGGCAGTTCGGACACGCGCGGGTGCGCTGCGTTCAAACGGGTTCCTGTCCGCCGGATCGTGCTGGGGCCACCGAAAACGGCAAGCTCCGCCGACTCGTGAGTTCCTCCCGGCCTGGGTTGCGTGGCTCGGCGCGCGGGATAGTGTCGGCACGCCATGCTCGCACTCCGCACTCCGCTCGCTCTCACCGTCCTCGCGCTCGCCGCGACCGCTTGGGCCCAGGCCGCGCCACCCGCGCCCGCGGGGCTACTCGGCCCCGCACGCGCAGCCGCGCCACAGCCGCGCGCGGCCACCGACGAGCCCCTCGAAGCGATGAAGCGGTTTACTCCGGCGGAGGGTTTCACCGTCGAGCTTTTCGCGGCGGAGCCGCTGCTCGCCCACCCGGCGGCCATCTCTCTCGACGGCGCAGGCCGCGTCTTTGTCGCCGAGACGCACCGCGCGCGAACCAGCGCGCTGGACGTGCGCGACTACCCGGCGCTGCTCGCCGACGATCGCGGGAGCCGGACCATCGAGGACCGGCTGGCGTTGACGAAAAAGCATTTTCCCGCCGACTGGCAGAAGCTGGGCGTGGAGACGGAAATCATCCGCGTGCTGGAAGATCGCGACCGGGACGGGAAGGCGGACTTCTCTGCGATTCACGCCGCCGGTTTTAACTCCGTGCTCGATGGCGCCGCCGGCGGCGTGCTGGCGCGGGGCGGGAGCGTGTGGTTCGGCAACATCCCGAGCCTGTGGCGGCTCGACGGATCCGACCAGGACGCGCGCGCGGAGAAACGGACGGAGCTGCTCCGCGGATTCGGCGTGCGCTTCGGCCTCGCGGGGCACGATCTCCGGGGGCTGATCCTCGGCCCGGACGGAAGGCTCTACTTTGCCTGTGGAGATCGAGGGACAAACGTCCAACCGCGGGCCGGCGCGGTGGTCGCGCTGCCGGAGGAGGGCGCGGTTTTCCGCTGTGAGCCGGACGGTTCGCGCTTCGAGGTTTTCTGCCGCGGGTTGCGCGATCCGCGCGATCTCGGGTTCGACAAATACGGGAATCTTTTCACCGCCGACAGCGGGTCCGGGCAGGGCGACAAAGCGCGCTGGCTGCATCTCGTGGAGGGCGGCGACTACGGCTGGCGGATCGGCTGGCAGGACCATCCGCTCGGCGCGGCGCGCAATCCCTGGCTGGCGGAGAAACGGTGGATGCCGCCCACCGAGGGCCAGGCCGCGTGGGCGCTGCCGGCGGTCGCGAACATTCCCGACGGCCCCGCCGGGATCGCCAGTAATCCGGGCATCGGACTCTCGCACCAATACGACGGGCACTTTTTTGTCTGCGCCGCCGGCGGCATCTCGACGTGGATATCGCGCCGCTATCTGGCGACGTTTCGGAACGATGACGAGGCGGTTTTCCTCGCACACTGCGCGGCCACGGACGCGACGTTCGGACCGGACGGCAAGCTCTACATCAGCGCCCTGGCCACGGGCCCGGCGGCGCGCGGCAGCGGCCGGATTTACCGGATGTTCGACCCGGCCGAACACCGCAACGCGCAGATCGAAGCCACGCGACTGCTGCTCGCGGAGGATTTCAAAACCAAGGCGCCCGTGGAGCTGGGGCTGCTGCTGGGTCATCTCGATCAGCGGGTCCGGCTCGAAGCGACCTGGTCGCTGGGCGCGCAGCCCGACGGCGAGCGCGAGCTGGTGGATGTCGCCACTGCCGGGAGCAAGGACGCCGCCGATCCGCACCTGGCGCGGATTCACGCGGTCTGGGGGCTGGGCATCGCGGCGCGCCGCGCCGAATACCAGACGCCCGGAGCGGCCGCGAAGATGCTGGCCCCGCTGCTCCCGCTCCTCGAGGACGAGGACGTGGAGGTGTGCGCGCAGGCGGTGCGGGTGCTCGGGGAAAACCGCGTGGCCGAGGCTTACGAAGGCCTGATGAGAGCGCTGCGCTCCGAGGTGGATCACGTGAGTTTTTTCTCGGCCCAAGGGCTGGCGAAACTGGGGCGCAAGGAATGTGTCTCGCAGGTGCTGCTGATGGCGCGGACGAACAGCGACCACGGCGCGGTCCTCCGGCACGGCTACGTGCAGGCGCTGGCGGCGGCGGGCGACTTTCCGGCCATCGCGGAAGCGGCCGGGCACGTCGATCCGGCGGTGCGCTTGGTGGCCTTGCTCGCCATGCGGCTGGCGGGGCGGGTGGAGATCGCGCAGTTCCTCGCGGATGAAGACCCGCTGCTGTGCGCCGAGGCGGCCCGCGCCATTGAGGAAGCTCCGATAAGTGCCGCGCTTCCGAAACTCGCCGCGCTCCTCGCCAAACCGCGCGCGGACGAGCCGCTGATGCTCCGCGTGCTCCAAGCCGCCTTTCGCGTCGGCACCGCCGCCGAGGCCCAGGCGCTGGGAGCTTACGCCGCGCAGGCTGGCCAGCCCGAGGCGCTCCGCACCGAAGCCGTGCAACTCCTCGCGCGGTGGCCGCAACCTCCGGCGCGCGATCGCGTGACCGGTCTGGTGCGCCCGCTGCCCGCACGCGACGCGGCCCCGGCTGCCGTCGCCCTCCGCGCGCTGGCGGAGAAGCAGGACCTGCCCGAAAACCTACGGAAGGCCGTGACGGAAGCTGTCGCCGGGCTGAAGCCCTGAGCTGAGCCCGCCCGCCCGTCGGCGGATTTCTCCACGTCGATCTCCTGAAAGTTCACGCCTTTTTGCGCGAAATACTGCTTTACCGAGACCCACGCGGGGCAACTCGAGGTGGAATGCATCACCATGCGCTTGGCGGTGCGGGCGCGCTCGTCGAGCAGGGCGTCGCGTTCACGCTGAGCGGTTTCGATTTCGGCAAACCTCTGCTTCCGCTTGCTCGTGCGCGTTTGGTAAAGCGCCGCGTCGGCGTTGAATTTCGACAGCGCAGCCGCGTCGCCAGGGGGCAAGCCCGCGTGCCGCGCCTCAAGCTGCGCGCGCTTTTCCGCGATCTGCGCGGTCAGGTCCTTTTCGGGCGCTTTGGTCGTGGCGAGCATCCCCAGCGGCCCGACCTTCGCCAGGGCGGCGCGCATTTCGTTTTGCGCCATGAAAGCGCCCCCGCCAATCGCCGGGGCGCCCAGCAGACTGAGGAGCGTCCCCTTTTTCGCCTCGGCCCAGTGGACCACGGTGAAGACCAGATTGCCGCACGGGACGAAAAGCGCGACCAGACCCCGGGCGATGCTTTGGCGAAAAGCGGCGACGAGGACCATGATCCCGCCGCCAAGCAGGACGAGCCCACCGAGGCCGAGCAGGATGAGAGCGGTGACCGGCAGAGTCATGCCGACGCCTTTCAGCAGGATGCAAACCGCCCGGCGACCAGTCTCGTCCGGGGCGTCTGAGTTCCGCCCGGAAAACCATTTGCCAAGCCCTCCCGCCTCCCGATAATCCGCCCCCCTATGAAC
>CAIQUL010000190.1 GCA_903874975.1 uncultured Chthoniobacter sp.
CCTCGTCCTTCTTCATTCGTCATTCGTCATTTTCCCCATGCCCCGCCTCACGCGTCTCGAACTCGTCCTCTTCCTCACGGTGCTGTTCGTGTTCGCGTATTTCCATCAGGGCGGCGGGTGGAACCAGAATTCCCGCTTCGCCGAGGTGCGCGCGATGGTCGAGGAGGGGCGGTTCGCGATTGATAACTTCCTCGTCTATCAGCGCGACCCGGCCACGGACGACCTCGTGCGCCTGCCGCTGGACCATGCGGAGTATGACTTCGACGGGCAACGCCACGCGCTGTGCTGGGTCGATGGCGCGTGGAAGTTCTTCCCGATCAGCGGACGGCCCACTGCGGAGGGGACCGTCGAGGAGCCGATGCACACCCTCTGCGCCTCGGGCGACGTGGCCTACGTCCCGCACACCGGCCATTTCCACCCAAACAAACCGCCCGGCACCTCCTTCCTCGCGCTGCCCGCCTACTTCGCGATCTTTCACGTCGAGCGCGCGCTCGGGATTTCGCCCGATCATTGGTGGACCATGAATCTCAACGCGTGGCTGACGACGATCCTCAGCGTCGGACTCCTCTCCGCGCTCGGGTGCGTGCTCTTTTTCCGGCTGGCCTGCGACTTCGCCGGCGGGGCGAAAATGCCCGCGCTGCTCGCCACGTTCGCGTTCGCCTTTGGCACGACGTTCTTCCCATTCGGCACGTTACTTTTCGATCACAACCTCACCGCCGTCCTGCTCCTTGCGAGCTTCTACTTTCTGCGCCCACTCACCGCGCACCCGGTGCTCGCGGGTTTCTGCGCGGGCTTCGCGGTCGTCACGAACTATGTCGCCGGCGGCGCGGTCATCGCGCTGGGACTCTACGCGTTGCTCGCCCCGCGGCCCGTGCATTGGCGGCGCGCGGTGCTTTTCTCCCTCGGCGGGCTCCTCCCCGCGCTGCTCCTCGGCTGGTATCACACGACCAATTTCGGCTCGCCCTTCGCGCTGAATAACGACTTCCAGAATCCAATCTTCAAAGATCCGCAAGGCTCGCTCGGCATGTTCGGCGCACCCTCGGGCTACGTCGCCGGGTTGCTCGCGGTGTCGCCGTATCGCGGCATTTTCTGGCTTTCACCGGTGCTCCTTTTCGGCCTCGTCGGCTGGTTCGAGTGGCTGCGCGGGAGGACCTTCGCCGCCGAGGCCCGACTCGGCCTCGCGATCTTCGGCTGGTTCTTCCTCGTGAACGCCAGCTTCAACGGCTACCATGGCGGCTACTCCGCCGGCCCGCGCTACCTCGTGCCCGCCCTGCCCTTCCTCGCGCTGCCGCTCGTCGTCGCTTTTCTGCGGTGGAAAAAAACCGCGCTGGTCCTGCTCGCGGTCTCCGTCGCGCAGCAGTTCCTCCTCACTGCGACCGACGCGCAAAACTCCCTCGCCGTCGGCGGTCACGCCCGCGTGGACGACGCCCATCGCAAGGACGACTTCTGGTGCAACATCGTCACCGAATACGCCGCCCCGCTTTTTTTCACCGGCCACATCGGCCCGCTCACCGAGCAACTCCTTTCCATCCACCTCGCCAACGAGGAGCGCCGCCTCACCACGGAAATCCCCGACGAAACCGAACGCACCACCAAGATCGCCGAGCTGCGGCGCGACACCCGCGCCGCCGTGGATCGCGGCGACCGCGAACCCCTCCAGCTCGCCTCCATCCGCGGCCCCGTTTCCGTCAATACCGTGAACGTCTTCGACGGCCTGCTCGGCTACGGCCTCTGGCCGCTGCGCAGCCCACAGACGGCATGGGCGTCCTGCAATCTCGGCGAACTGCTCTGGCCCATGAGCCGATGGAGTCTGCTCCCGCTGTTCCTCGTCGGCGGCGGGTTGGGCGGGTGGTTGCTCGTTGCCGCGCGCCGTCCGCCAGGTTAGCACCTGCACCTTTTCATGAGCACCGAACCCAACTCCCCGCGCGGCGTCGAGCACGCGCACGTCATCGACATCGTGGCCCACGACGCCAAGACCGCCACGGTCGCGCTCATCATGCTCGAACCGCGCCCGTGGGATGGATCGGAGCTGCGGCTGTTTCAGCTCCAGGAAAAAATCAACGCCTACCTCGCCTTCGCGCTGGATGGCGAAATGGCCGAGGCCTATCCCGCGCTCACCGGCCTGCCGCTGCGTCTCCAGCTCGACTGCGCCACACCGCCCGACAGCATGACCGTGAGTTTCCTCAGTCACGTCCGGGACCAGATCGCCTTTCAGGAGATCGACCTCCAAGTGCGCGTGATGGGCGCGCAAGGCTGCGGGCCATCCTGCGGCTGCCATCCGCCCGCCGCCGCCGAGAGCTAAGCGCCCGCGGGGGTTGCTGGCGCGGGTGGCTTTTCCGGTGCCGGCTCCACCTTTGGCGCGCTCTCGGGAGCCGGAGCGGGCGGCGTAGCCGCATCGGGCGGAGCAGGTTCAGCGGGCGTCGCTGGCACGGGCTGGGCGGGCGTGGCGCCGGCCTTTTTCGCCGGGCGGCTCGGCTCTGCCCGGGTCCGCGCGGAGCCAGTCACCGTGACCGGCGTGCCGAGCGGCGCATTGGCAAAGAAGTGCGCGGCTATGGCGCGCGGCATCCGCACGCAGCCATGCGAAGCCGGGTAGCCCGGCAGCCGCCCTGCGTGCATGCCGATACCCCCATTGAAGCGGATGAAAAACGGCATCTTCGCACCCCGGAAACTCGCCCCGTCGGGCCGCTGGTGCTTGTTCACGTCCACATTGCTCTGCACCACGCCGCCGGATGCGCTCACGTATTCCCCGTAGAGATTCGAGGCGTGATTCTTGTCGAGCTGGATGACTTTGAAACTGCCCGTCGGTGTTTCAAAACCCCGCTTGCCACTGGAAATCGGGGACTGCGCCACTTCATTATCATTCCGGAAAAAATGCGCCCGCTGCTCGCTCAGATTGATGACGATCGCCGGTTCGCCCGTCACCGCCTCCGCGTTCCAATAGGATTTTTTCGTCGGCGGCTGGGGCGCCAGCGGCTTTGGTTTTGGCTTTGGCGGCGGCGGCAGCAGCGCGCACCCGGAGGCAAAAGCGACCAGCGCCACAGCGCCGAGGAAACGGAGAATGAGAGTGCGGTGCATGGAAAACCCCCTCGCAGGCTAGCAAGCGACCCCGCTTTGCCCAGCCCGGAATCAGCGAACTGCAGAACCAGTGACGCCCCCCCCGGCAACGAAGATATTTTGCGGAAGCGGGATCATTGGGATTCCGTTTTTCGCGCCGCCCCCGTACGCTCCGCGCGCCATGAATATATCCCACGCGTTGGCCTTTTTCGCGTTCACCTTTTTTGCCGGCTCGGCGCTCGCGCGCGGTGCCGAGACACCCTCGATCACGATCAGCAAGAGCGACAAGATCGCCGTGGCCATCGGCACGATCAGTGGCGCGGATGGCGCCCAGGTGGCGAAGATTTTGCAGAACGACCTCGCCCTCTCCGGTTGCTTCACCCTCGTGCCGGCGGCGAGCGCCGGCTTTGTCGTCGGCGGGACCTCGGCCGGCGGCAACCTCGTCGGGAACGTGACGGATCGCGCGGGCAAGACGGTGCTGAGTGAGAGTTTCAGCGGCACGGCGCGGGGCAAGGTGCATGCGTTTGCCGATGCGATCGTGGAGACGCTGACGACCGGCAAGGGCTTCGCGAACACCAAGGTCGCGTTCGTTTCGAGCCGCAGCGGACACAAGGAGATTTACGTGGCCGATGCCGACGGCTTCAACGTCCACCAGCTCACCAACGATGCGAACATCAGCGTGGGCCCGCGGCTGAGCCCGGATGGGCGCACGCTGGTTTACACTGGCTACAAGAGCGGCTACGCGGATGTATACGAAATCGAACTCGGGAACGGGGCGCGCAATCGCATCATCAAATTCCCCGGCACCAATACCGGCGCGAGCTACTCCGCGGACGGCCGCCAGCTCGCCGTGATCCTGAGCAAGGATGGCAACCCCGAGCTTTACACCACGGGCGCGGGCGGCGGCGGCGCGCGGCGACTGACGCGCACGACGGGCGTCGAGAGCACGCCGACGTGGTCGCCGGATGGCGGTGAGATCATTTATTCGAGCGACGACCGCGGCACGCCGCAGCTCTATCGTATTTCCTCGGGCGGCGGGGCGGCGCGCCTGCTCAGCACGGGTCACAGCTACAATACCGAGCCGAACTGGACGCCCGACGGCAAGAAGGTGGCCTTCACCGTGCGGTCCGGGGGAGGATTTTCCATCGCCTTGATCGACGTCGGAGGCGGCAGCAGCCGGATTCTGGCCTCGGGCGAAGGTCCGGCTTGGGGTGCGAATTCCCGGCACCTCATTTTCGCCGAAGGCGGATCGCTCTTTTTGTTCGACACACAAACCGGCCAAAAGACCACGCTGCTGAGTGGCTTTGGCAAAGTCTCCGAACCCACGTGGTCGCGCTAAAGCCCTCCCATCCGATTCCTATGAAAACCCTCCGCTACCTTTCACTCGCAATCGCCACGCTCGGCGCCCTGCATCTCACCGCCTGCACGGGCGGAAAGAAAAGCCTCGGCGAAGGCGGCGGCGGCCTGGACGGCGACTTTGTGAACGGCACGCCGCTGCCCGAGCGCCAGGAGGGCGTTTCCTTCCTGGGTTCCACCGTTGATCGCTCGAAGTTTCGTTCGGTCTATTTCGGTTTCGACAGCTACGCCATTGATGGCGGAGAGCGCGCAAAGATCGACGAGGTCGCGAGCTTCCTAAAAAGCGCGGGCAACAACGTGATCATCGCCGGCTTCACCGACGAACGCGGCACGCCGGAATACAACCGGGGCCTCGGCGAGCGCCGGGCCCAAGCGGTGCGGGAGGCGCTGATCCGCGGCGGGGTGGATGCCGGGAAAGTCCAAACGGTCAGCTTCGGCGCGGAGATGCCGGCGGCCACGAGTTCCGGCGAAAGCGCGTGGGCGAAAAACCGCCGCGCGGAATTCGGCAGCGTCCGCTGAGCGCCGCGGGAGCGGAACCGGCGGATGCCCTATTCGGCCGGCGGGTTCGCGCGGGTTTCCAGCCACCGCGCCCAGAGCCAGCAGAGGTCCGACAACCGATTGAGATAGCGGAGGATTTCCCCGTTCACCGGCGGGTTCGTTTCCGCGAGGACCGCGACATGACGCTCGGCGCGGCGGCAGACGGTGCGGGCGACATCGAGCGTAGCGGAGCCCAGCGTGGCACCGGGCGTGGCCCAACCTTGATAGCTGATCTTGTGGTTTTTTTCGAGGTCGTCGATGCGCCCCGTCAGCACATCCACCATCGCCTTTTCCACAAAATGGAAACCGCCCGCCGTGTAGCGCTCGCGGTCCTCGGGTAGGACGGCGAGTTCGCCCATGAGGAGCACGAGTTCCTTTTGAATCGCGAGCACGGCGTCCGTGACAAATGGATCGGCGACAGTGGCGCGAACCATACCGAGCGCGGCGTTGAGTTCATCGACCGCGCCGTTCGCCGCGATGCGGGGATCGGTCTTTGGAACGCGGCGGCCATACATCAGGCCGGTCGTGCCGTCGTCTCCAGTCTTGGTGGCTATGGACATCTTGGACGGCTACTAGCGACTGGACGCGAGGTAGCGGTAATAGACCTCGAGCATGAGGATGCAAACCGACGTGCGATAGATTTGACCGTCCACCGTGGTGGCACCCCCAGTGTGCAGGTCTCCCGTTGTCGGATTCCAACTACCGTCGGCAGCCTGCCCTTTCAGGAGTTCGGGCTGAAACTCGCGGTTCCACTTCGCCCAACTAGCGCCCCGGTGCTGGAAACACGCCTGGGTGGCGTAATACCACGTATAGAGATTGGCATTCGCGTAGTTGAGTTTGGGGAGGTCCTTCCCATCGATCAGTAAATCCAGCGCTTGGCGGACGACTTGTCCGCGCTCTTGATTGACCATCTGAAGAACTAGGATACCCACAGCCGTCATCGCTGGCCGGTCGTCTCCTGGGTCAGTATAGCCAAACCCTCCTCTGGCACCTCGCACGCGGAGGATATTCCCAGCGGATTTTTTTAACGCGTCTTCGACCCCGGAAATGCCCAGCCCGCTAATTTTGGCCACCTTCAGCGCCTGCACCTGCCAGCCACTGACTGAGGTGTCGCCCTTGCCTTTGCTGTAGCCATAGGACCAACCTCCGTCCGGACTCTGCCCATAAACGATCTTACCCACGGCCGTTTTGAAAACCTCGGCGATCTTGGGTTCACGAGTGAGGATATAGGCCTCACCCAGAGCGTAGGTGACGATCCCGTGCTCGTAAGCCGGGGAGTGGCCGCCGGCCTTGGAAAGCAATCCGCCGCTGCCGTTCAACGTCAGCAGATAATCAATCGCCTTCCTGACATTGGGGCCGAATTCTTTGGACGAAGGCCGCTCGCAGTGACCCATGAAGCTGAGCAGCGCCAGTCCGGTCATGGCGGCGGAATACTCCTGACCCCATGAACCGTCCGCGTTCTGCTGTGCCTTGAGCCAGCGCAGTCCTTTGATGATGGCGTCCTCGCACTGCTGGTTGCCGCCGTTGTTGCGCATCGCCGTGGCGCGGGTCACCACGCTGCAGCGGTCGCCCATGATCTGCGGCATGGGAAAACCACCGCCGCCATCGCCCGTGCCCCCCATGCCACCGATGCCCATCCCCATGCCATTTCCACCCATTCCTCCCATCCGGTTCGGGACGACCGTCGTGGCGCTCGGCATCGTAATGATTTCGGGCAACGCGACCTTGCTGAGCGCACCCGCAACGCTGATCCGCTTGGCCTGCGCCGGCGCGCTCATGGAGGCCTTCTTCTTGGCCATCGACACCTTGTGCTCCAGCGCACGACTGCTCGCACTCACGGCGGGCGGTCCACCTTTGAAGGTCTGCACCCGCTTCGCCTGCTGGCTCTGCACGACATAAACCGCCGCTCCGGCACCAAAGATCACGTGAACGATAATGCTGACGACGAGAATTTTGCTCGCGATGATCTTCTGCCAAATCGTCAGCTTCCTGCGCGCTGGAGCCGGCGGTGGCAGCGGAGCTTCCTCGGGAAACTCAGCGGAAAATTCTTCTGGTTCGGGATTCATGGTGGTGAGGAGGGATATGGAAAGGCGCTACGACTGCGATTACCCCGTATCTTTAACACGGCTCCGGGCTCCGTCGCGGATTTTTACTGCGAAAATACTGCCTCGAAAAACAGCGAAGGCCGAAGACCAAGCGGCCTTCGACCTTCGCGGATTCAGTTTTGGACGAGCTGCCTTTAGCCGACGGCGGGCTCGGCTTCGCCAGATTCGTCGCCTCCGGGAAGGGCGTCGCCGAAGTTCACGATTTTGATGTCGCGATGGATCGGGAAGCCGGTGCCGGCCGGGATGAGGTGCCCCATGATGACGTTCTCCTTGAAGCCGCGGAGGTTGTCCACGCGACCGAGGGTTGCAGCTTCGGTGAGGACGCGGGTGGTGTCCTGAAACGAGGCGGCGGAGATGAAGGAGTCGGTTTCGAGCGAGGCTTTGGTGATGCCGAGCAGCACGGGGACGGCCTCGGCGGGCTTGCCACCTTTCTTGACGACTTCCTCGTTCTCTTTCTCGAAGGCGAGGCGGTCGATCTGGTCACCCCAGAGGAGCGTGGTATCGCCGGGCTCGGTAACTTTCACTTTGCGCAGCATCTGGCGGACGATGATCTCGATGTGCTTGTCGGCGATTTCCACGCCCTGGAGGCGGTAAACCTCCTGCACTTCGTTGACCATATATTCCTGGAGCGCCTGCGGGCCGCAGACATCGAGGATGTCGTGCGGGACCACCGGGCCGTCGGTCAGCTGCTGGCCTTTTTTCACGAAGTCGCCCTTGAGGACGATGATGTGCTTTTGCATCGGCACGAGATGCTCTTCCTCAGCGCCGGTCTCGACGTCGGTGACGATGATCTTGCGCTTGCCGCGGATGGTGCCACCGATCTCGACCGTGCCGTCGATCTTGGCGATCTCGGAGGCGTCTTTCGGACGGCGGGCCTCGAAGAGTTCAGCCACACGCGGCAGACCGCCGGTGATGTCTTTGGTCTTCGCGACCTTGCGCGGAGTTTTCGCGAGGAGTGAACCGGCCTGGATCTTTTTACCCTCCGTGACGGCAACGTGCGCGCCGGCCGGAATGGAGTAGCTGGCCAGGATCTCCTTGGTCTTTTCATCGACGATGACGAGCTGCGGGTGGAGGTCCTCCTTGTGCTCGATAACGACCGTGCCCTTGAGGCCGGTGGCTTCGTCGATTTCGCTCTTCACGGTGACGCCGGGAATCATGTCGCGGAATTCCACCTTACCCGCCTTCTCGGTGAGAATTGGCACGTTGTGCGGATCCCACTGGATGAAGGCTTCGCCCTTTTTCACTTTGCCGCCGTCGGCCACGGTAATGGTGGAACCGACCACGATGGTGTAGCGCTCGACTTCGCGCCCGTCCTTGGCGTGGATGGTGATGCTGCCGTTCTTATTCAGCGCGACCCACTGGCCTTCGGTGTTCAGCACGGCCTTGAGGTCGTTGAAGCGGATGTCGCCATCGTTCTTGGCCTTGACGATGGGTTGCTTGAAGGTGCCCGAGGCGACGCCGCCGATGTGGAAGGTCCGCATCGTGAGCTGGGTGCCCGGCTCGCCGATGGACTGCGCGGCGATGATGCCGACCGCCTCGCCAAGCTTGACCATCTGCCCGGTGGCAAGGTTGCGGCCATAGCACTTCGCGCAGCAGCCGCGCTTGCTTTCGCAAGTCAGGACAGACCGGATTTTAAGATGCTCGATGCCGATCTTCTCAACGGCGTGCGAGGTCTTTTCGTCAATCAGCGTGTTCTTCTTCAGCACAGTGGTGCCGGTGACGGGATCTTTCACCGTCTCACAACTCACTCGCCCAATCAGGCGGGTGCTGAGATCCACGACCTCTTCGTCGCCCTCGTAAATCGGACGCACGACGATGCCGAGCGTGGTGCCGCAGTCGTCCTCGTAAATGATGACGTCCTGCGAGGCATCGACGAGTTTGCGTGTGAGGTAGCCGGAGTCGGCGGTCTTGAGCGCGGTGTCGGCGAGACCTTTGCGCGCGCCGTGCGTGGAGATGAAGTATTCCATCACGTTCAGCCCCTCGCGGAAGTTGGACGTAATCGGGCGCTCAATGATTTCGCCGCTGGGCTTGGCCATGAGGCCGCGCATGCCGGCGAGCTGTTTCACCTGCTGTTTGTTACCGCGCGCTCCGGAGTCGACCATGACGTAGACCGGATTGAGTTCCTTGCGGCCCTCGTTGTGTTCGAGGGTCTGGAGCATGGAGTCGGCGATGGTGTTACCCGCATGGGTCCACACGTCGATGATCTTATTGTAGCGCTCTCCGTCGGTGATGATGCCGGAGCGGTACTGCTTCTCAACGACGGCGATCTGCTTGTAGGCGCCCTCGAGCTCAGTGGCCTTCTCCTTCGGAATGATCATGTCGATGATGCCGATGGAAACGCCCGCCTTCATGGCCCAGTAAAAGCCCAGTTCCTTGAGCCGGTCGAGGGTATCGACGGTGGCTTGGTGACCCGCCGCCTGATAGGTGCGGAAGATCACATCGGAGATCTGTTTCTTGCCGCAGGCTTTGTTGAAAAAGCCCACGCCAGCCGGCCAGATTTCGTTGAAGACCACGCGGCCCGCGGTGGTTTCGATGACGTGTTTGGTCTCATCGCCATAGACGCTCGGCTTGCCGAGGTCGGGGTTCTTGAACCGGATCCAGTCGTGGACTTTCACGCTGCCCTCGGCCATGGCGAACTCGACTTCGCTCGATTCGGCAAAGAGCGGCATGCGGTCGGCCGTCTTACCGGCCTGCAGCTTGCGCGGGTTCTGCGTGAGGTAGTAGCAGCCGAGTACGAGATCTTGCGACGGTGTGGTGATCGGCTTGCCGCTCGCGGGCGAGAACAGGTTGTTCGGCGCGAGCATGAGCATGCGCGCTTCCATCTGTGCCTCGACGGATAGCGGGACGTGGACAGCCATCTGGTCGCCGTCGAAGTCCGCGTTGTAAGCGGTGCAGACGAGCGGGTGAATGCGGATGGCCTCGCCCTCGATGAGTTGCGGCTCGAAGGCTTGGATCGACAGGCGGTGCAGGGTCGGCGCGCGGTTCAGCAGGACCGGGTGACCTTTGGTGACTTCCTCAAGGATGTCCCAGATCTCCGGTGTCTGCTTCTCGATCATCTTCTTCGCGCTGCGCACGGTGTGGACGTAGCCGAGTTCCTTGAGCCGGCGGATGATGAACGGCTCGAACAGCACGAGCGCCATTTTCTTGGGCAGACCGCACTGGTGCAGCTTGAGTTCCGGCCCGATGACGATGACCGAGCGGCCCGAGTAATCGACGCGCTTGCCGAGCAGGTTCTGGCGGAAACGTCCGCCTTTGCCCTTGAGCATGTCGGACAGCGACTTGAGCGGACGGTTGCCGGCACCGGTGACGGCGCGACCGTGGCGGCCGTTGTCGAAGAGCGCATCGACGGCTTCCTGAAGCATGCGCTTTTCGTTGCGGATGATGACGTCGGGCGTCTTGAGCTGGAGCAGGTTCTTGAGCCGGTTGTTGCGGTTGATGACGCGGCGGTAGAGATCATTGAGATCGCTCGTCGCGAAACGTCCGCCTTCCAGCGGGACGAGCGGGCGCAGGTCGGGCGGGATGACGGGCAGCACTTCGAGGATCATCCACTCGGGGCGGGTGTGCGAGTTGGCAAAGCCCTGCGCGAGCTTGAGGCGCTTGGCGAGCTTCTTGCGGATTTGCTTGGAGCGCGTGTTCCCCATCGCCTCTTCGAGTTCCTTTTGGTTCTCGGCGAGATCGACGGTGGCGAGGAGCTTGCGAATCGCATCGGCACCCATCCCAGCGGTGAAGGTCTCACCGTATTGCTCGACGGCTTCGCGGTACTCCACTTCGGTCAGGAGCTGACACTTGGTCAGCGGGGTCTGGCCGGGGTCAATGACGAGGTAGTCCTCATAATAGATGACGCGCTCAAGCTGGCGTCCGCTCATGTCGAGCATGAGGCCGATGCGCGAAGGCATGCACTTATAGAACCAGATGTGCGTGACCGGCACGGCCAGTTCGATGTGACCCATGCGTTCGCGGCGCACGCGGGAGAGCGTGATTTCGACGCCGCAACGGTCGCAGATGACGCCTTTGTGTTTGATGCGCTTGTATTTTCCGCAGGTGCACTCCCAGTCCCGGGTGGGACCAAAGATGCGCTCGCAGAAAAGGCCCCCCTTCTCGGGCTTGAAGGTCCGGTAGTTGATCGTCTCGGGGTTTTTGACCTCACCGCTCGACCAGGACCGGATGTTTTCCGGTGCGGCGACAGTAATGCCGACCTGGTCAAAGCCGACCGTGCGTTCTTCACCCATCAATTCACGAAATGTAGGTTCGCTCATATAGCTATTCTGTTGGTTGGTAGGTTGCGATGGTTAGAGGAGCCCGGCGGTCAACGCCGCGGGCGCTTTGCCGCCGACTTTCACGTCGAGGCCGAGAGACTGCATTTCTTTGATGAGCACGTTGAAGCTCTCCGGCGTGCCGGCTTCGAGAGAGTTATCGCCTTTGACGATGGACTCGTAGATGCGCGTGCGTCCGGCCACGTCGTCGGATTTCACGGTCAGGAGTTCCTGCAACGTGTAGGCCGCGCCGTAGGCTTCGAGCGCCCACACTTCCATCTCGCCGAAGCGCTGGCCGCCATACTGCGCCTTGCCGCCCAGCGGTTGCTGGGTGACGAGCGAGTAAGGTCCGACCGCGCGGGCGTGGATCTTGTCGGCGACCAAGTGGCCAAGTTTCAGCATGTAGATGTAGCCGACGACGATGGGTTGGTCGAAGGCGTCGCCGGTGCGCCCGTCATAGACGGTGGCTTTGCCGGTCTCATTGATCCAGGTGTAGCCCTCGACCTTCCGAGCCTGCTTGAGGTAGTCGAAAATCAGGGACTCGTGGATGCCGTCGAAGACGGGCGTGGCGACCTTGAAGCCGAGCGCTTTCGCAGCGACGCCGAGGTGGGTTTCGAGCACCTGGCCGACGTTCATACGCGAAGGCACGCCGAGCGGGTTGAGGCAGATATCGACCGGCGTGCCGTCGGCGAGGAATGGCATGTCTTCCTCAGGCACGATGCGGGCGACGACGCCCTTGTTGCCGTGACGACCGGCCATCTTGTCGCCGACCGAGAGCTTGCGCTTCGAGGCGACGTAGACGACGACCTGCTTAATGATGCCGGGATCGACATCGTCGCCGCTCTCGACCTTGTCCATGGAGCGCTCGCGCTCGAGTTCGAGTTCGGCAAACTTCGGCTCGAACTGGCCGATGATTTCGCGGATCTTATTACGGATCGGCGATGGGTCGATATCGACGTGGTCATAGACGCCGGCGAGCTTGCGGAGCAGGGTCTTGGTGATCTTGCGATTGGCCGGGATGATGATCTCGCCGGTCTGGGCGTTGACCACATCGAGCGGGATTTTTTCGCCCAGGAGGATGTTCGAGAGCGCCTCGGTGAGCTGCTCATGCAGTTCGTCCTTACGCTTCGCGTAATCTTCGTCGATGACCTTCGCCTGACGCTTGCTTTCCGTCGGCGAGAGCTTGATGCGCGTGACTTCCTTCCGGCTCGACACTTTCACATCCATGACGATGCCGTAAGTGCCGGAGGGGACGGTCAGCGAGGTGTCTTTCACGTCGGCCGCTTTCTCTCCGAAGATGGCGCGCAGGAGGCGCTCTTCGGGCGCGAGTTCGGTCTCGGACTTCGGGGTGATCTTGCCGACGAGGATGTCGCCTGGTTTCACTTCTGCGCCGACGCGGATGACGCCGTCGGGGCCGAGGTTGCGGAGCGCTTCCTCGCTGACGTTCGGGATGTCGCGGGTGATTTCCTCCGGGCCGAGCTTGGTGTCGCGGGCGCCGATGTCGAACTCGTCGATGTGAATCGAGGTGTAGATGTCCTCTTTCACGACCTTCTCGGAAATGGTGATGGCGTCCTCGAAGTTGTAGCCGTTCCAAGGCATGAACGCGACGAGCACGTTGCGGCCGAGGGCGAGTTCGCCCTGGTCGGTGTTCGGACCGTCGGCGATGACGTCGCCTTTCTTCACGGACTGGCCTTTTTTCACGATCGGCTTTTGGTTCACGCAGGTGCCCGCGTTGGAGCGCAAGAACTTCCGGAGGTCGTAGAGATAAACGCCCTCTTCCGGGTCGTGCTTGAGCTTCTTTTTACCTTCGGGCAAGTGACCGTCCTTGGTGACAACGATCAAATCGCCGCTGACGCTGGCGACTTTGCCATTGGCCTCGGCGACGATCACCGCTTTGGAATCGCGGGCCACTTTTCCCTCCATGCCGGTGCCGACGAGCGGCGCCTCGGAAATGAGGAGCGGCACGCCCTGGCGCTGCATGTTCGAGCCCATCAGCGCGCGGTTGGCGTCATCGTGCTCGAGGAAGGGGATGAGGCCGGCGGCGACGGAGACGAGCTGCTTGGGCGAGACGTCCATGTAGTGGACTTTCGACGGTTCGACTTCGAGGAAGTCGCCGCGGTAGCGGACGCTTACTTTGTCGCTCGTGTAGTGGCCCTTTTCATCGAACGCGGCATTGGCCTGCGCGACGAGGAAGTTTTCCTCCTTGTCGCCCGTGAGGAAGTCGATCTTGTCGGTTACACGACCGTTCTCGACCTTGCGATATGGCGTTTCGATGAAGCCGAAATCGTTGATGCGGGCGAAGGTGGACATCGACGAGATGAGGCCGATGTTCGGGCCTTCGGGGGTCTCGATGGGGCAGATGCGACCGTAGTGCGAGGGATGCACGTCGCGCACCTCGAAGCCGGCGCGGTCCCGCGAGAGACCTCCTGGCCCGAGGGCCGAGAGACGGCGTTTATGGGTCAACTCGGCGAGCGGGTTGGTCTGGTCCATGAACTGCGAGAGCTGGCTCCGCCCAAAGAAGTCGCGGATGACCGCGGAGAGCGCCTTCGGATTGATGAGCTTCTGCGGCGTCATGCCTTCGATGTTCACGTCGAACAACGTCATGCGCTCCTTGACCAGCCGCTCCGTGCGGGCGAGACCCACGCGGCACTGGTTGGCGAGCAATTCCCCGACGGTGCGCACCCGGCGCGAACCAAGGTGATCGATGTCGTCGAGGTTGCCCTCGCCGCGACGCAGGCCGATGAGATATTTCATCGCCGCGATAAAGTCCTCCTTCGTCATCGTGCGCTCGGAGAGCGACACGTCGAGCGCCATCTTCTGGTTTAATTTGTGACGACCGACCCGACCGAGATCGTATTTTTTCGGGTCGAAAAACAGGCGCTTCAGCAGGCCGCGCGCGTTTGGCACGGTCGGTGGGTCGCCAGGGCGGAGGCGGCGGTAGATGTCCTTGAGCGCCTCTTCCTCGTCGTGCGCCGGATCCTTTTTCAGCGCCTTGATGACGGTGTCGTCGAGCTTCGTATCCACGACCTGCACATCCTTGACCCCGAGCGCGATGACTTGGCGAATGGTCGCCTTGGTCAGCGGCTCAAAGGCCCGCGCCACAGTGATTTCCCCATCGCGCACGTCGGCGATGAGCACCTTGGTCGCGATCTCTTCTTCTTCGAGGCTCTCGCTGAGCTTGAGCTTCTCCACCTTGTAGAAAATCTTGATGATTTCCTCGTCCGAGCCGTAGCCCAGCGCCCGGAGGAACGTCGTCGCGAGAAACTTCCGGCGGCGCTTGCGGCGGTCGAGATAGACGTAAAGCAGGTCGTTTGTGTCGAACTGCACCTCCACCCACGAGCCGCGATCCGGGATGATGCGGAAGCTGAACAGCACTTTGCCGTTGAGATGCAGCGAGGACTCGAAACAGATGCCCGGCGAACGGTGTAACTGCGACACGACGACGCGCTCCGAGCCATTGATGACAAACGTGCCCTGTGGCGTCATCAGCGGGATTTCGCCCATATAAACCTTCTCCTCTTTGGTCGCCTTCTCCTCCTTGAGCAGGAAGGTCACATGCAGAGGCGCGCTGAAAGTCAGGCTCTCGCGCATGGCCTCACGGATGCTGAGCTTCGGTTCGCCGATTTCGTAGCTGGCAAAGTCGAGCGTAATTTTTTCGTCGTAACTTTGGATGGGGAAAACTTCCTTAAACACCGCCTGCAGGCCGGTCATTTTGCGTTTACCCGGGGTGATGTCCTGCTGGAGAAACTCGACGTAACTGTCGAGTTGGACTTCGATGAGGTTCGGCGGTTCGGCGCCTTCCCGGAGTTTGCCAAAGTATTTGCGTTCAGACATGGAAGTGATTGCTCGGTTTACTGGTTGCTGCTTGGCGCTCTGCCCTCCGCCGACCAGCCAACGGAGAGAGCGCGAAAAATCTATGGTTTGGGCTGCGGCCCGGCCTCGCTCCACGAAAAAGCCGCAGAGACACCGAGACGCAGAGGACGAAATTCATCCTCTGCGTCTCGGTGTTTCTGCGGAAATAAAGTAGGGCTGACGGCGGCGGCGGTGCTCAAGACGAAAAGAGCGAGGGTGACTAATCCTCGCGGCAAAATGGACGCGGAGTTTCAGTTATCAGCATGCCATCCGCAAGGGGTTTTTTCCTTTTCCCAAAAAAAACCCCATCCGCCAAAAAAAATGGTCGGGGTGACAGGATTCGAACCTGCGACCTCCTGGTCCCAAACCAGGCGCTCTACCAAGCTAAGCTACACCCAGCAATTCC
>CAIQUL010000191.1 GCA_903874975.1 uncultured Chthoniobacter sp.
CCACATGGAGCACAACCCGCACAGCGTCACCGTCCAGGCCGTCGTCCCCACCCGCGGCCTCATCGGCTTCGAGACCGACCTCGTCAACGCCACCAAAGGTCACGGCATCATGTCCCACATCTTCAAGGAATACGGCGAGCACAAGGGCGACATCCCCACCCGCAACAACGGCGTCCTCGTCGCCATGGAGCAGGGCATCAGCACCGCCTACTCGCTGGAGACCATCCAGGAGCGCGGCCGCCTTTTCATCGGAGCCCAGGCCGAGGTTTATGAGGGCATGATTATCGGCGAAAACGCCCGCAACGACGACATGCCCGTCAACCCCTGCCGCGCGAAAAAGCTCAGCAACATGCGCAGCACCGGCGACGGCAAAGGCGTGACTCTTTCCCCACCGCTCGTCATGACGCTGGAGCGTTCGCTCGAATACATCGCCCCCGACGAATACGTGGAAGTCACGCCCAAGAGCCTCCGCCTCCGCAAAAAGATCCTTGACGCCAACGGTCGTAAACGCGCCAGCACGAAGATCGGCTAGCGGGGCGTGATCTAAAAAGTCGGGGATGGGCCGTCTCTTCCTCTTCCTCTTAATCTTCCTCAGTTCCCCGCTGAAAAATTAAGCGGAAGCGGAAGAAATTGCTGCCATCGACTTTTAAGACGCCCTCTCAAAAAGCGCCTTCGGACTTGCGGGGGGGAGGTGCGCCCGCCGTGGATAGCCGGATCGGGGCGCGCGATCTATGAAAACGGGGCGAATTTAACAGCCCCCCCGGCTCTGGCGACTCTCACGGCTTGTCGCATCCTTGCGGACGCCAGAACTCTGCCTCGGCTGACCGCGGTGGGCAAGACGCAAATGCCGGGGTGACGGTCGCGGGCAGCGCGTGGCCGCTGCTGAGCACGGTCACTGTCGCGCCGGAGGCGAACCGGGTGAGGTTGTAGAGATCGCTGATCGTGCCCTGGATGGTGCTGATCTTTGTCACTCCGCCGCCCGCGCTGATGGTCAGCGCGATCGAGGTGCTGGAGCTGCGGCTTTGCGCGTCCGCAACCGTGACCGGCCGCGCGAGCGAGCCGGCGCACTCCCAAACGCACGCGCCACTCGGCGGTGCCTCCCGAAACGCACACCACCGGGGAATGAAGCTGGCCGCACCGCGCGCGCGCGCCGATAGTCCCCGCCCATCATGGCCCGCCAATACACGCTCCAGCGCCCCGCCGCCGCGGGACCGCGCATTGATTTCGCCGCCGAACTCAACGCGCAGCAGTGCGCCGCTGTGACCGCCCCACCGGGGCCGGCGCTGGTCATCGCGGGCGCGGGCAGCGGGAAGACGCGGACGCTGACCTATCGCGTGGCCTACCTCGTGGAGAATGGCGTGCCGCCGTCGAACATCCTGCTCCTGACCTTCACCAACAAAGCCTCGCGCGAGATGCTCGACCGCGTCGCGAACCTCCTGCCCAACGACATCTCCGGGCTGTGGGGCGGCACCTTCCACTCCGTCGGCAACCGCCTGCTCCGCCGCAACCCCGAGGCCGCGGGCTTCGCGCCCGGCTTCTCCATCATGGACCGCGAGGACCAGCAGGACTTGCTCGACGCCGTGATCGCGAAGCTCGGCCACGATCCGAAGGACAAGCGTTTCCCCAAAGGCGAGGTGCTCGCCGATGTCTTCAGCTACGCGATCAATACCGGCCGGAGCATCGAGGATGTGCTTGTGGAAAAGCACCCGCATTTCCTCGAAATGAGCGAGCAGATCGCCGAGGCGCAGAAAAAATACGAGGCGAAGAAGAAGACCGCGAACTCGCTCGATTTCGACGACCTGCTGGAAAAAACGCTGCTCATGCTCCAGCACAACCCGGAACTCGCCGCGCACTACCAGCGGCAGTTTCAGTTCGTGCTCGTGGACGAGTATCAGGACACGAACCGCATCCAGGCCGACTTCATCGACATCCTCGCGAAGCACCACGGCAACGTCATGGTCGTGGGCGACGACGCGCAATCCATCTACTCGTGGCGCGGCGCAAACTTCAAAAACATCCTCGAATTTCCCAAGCGCTACCCGACTGCGAAGACCTACAAGATCGAGACCAACTACCGCAGCGTGCCGGACATCCTCGAAGTCGCCAACGCCGCCATCTCGGCCAACGTGAACCAGTTTCGCAAAGAGCTGGTCGCCGTGCGCGCCGCTGCGCCGGTCAAGCCCGCGCTCGTCCCGCTCGCCGACTCCGCGCAGCAGGCGCTCTTCATCGCCCAGCGCGTGCTGGAGCTGCGCGAAGAAGGCATCGAGCTGCGCGACATCGCGGTGCTCTACCGCGCGCACTATCACTCCATGGAAGTGCAGATGGAATTCACCCGCCACGGCATCCCGTTCCAGATCACCAGCGGCCTGCGCTTCTTCGAGCAGGCGCATGTGAAAGACGTGGCCGCGTTCCTGAAATTCACCGTCAACCCGCGCGACGAGGTCGCCTTCAAACGCATGGCCCGCCTCCTCCCTGGCATCGGCGCCATCAGCGCGGAGAGTCTCTGGGCGAAAGTCGCCGCGTTCCC
>CAIQUL010000192.1 GCA_903874975.1 uncultured Chthoniobacter sp.
ACGCTGAAAAAGGAGGACGGCACGGTGCTTGCCGAGTGCGATGACAGCTCGCTGCTCATTCAGGATCCCGTGCTCAGCTTCGTCGCGCCCGAGGACGGCAAGTATCTGCTCGCGCTCCGCGACAGCACGAACTCCGCGCCGCTCGCCGGTCGCTACCTCCTGCACGTCGGCTCGTTCCCGCGCCCGCTGGTGGTCTTCCCGGCGGGCGGGCAGGCCGGCGAGCAACTCAGTGCCACCTACCTCGGCGACGCCGGCGGGCCGATCCCAGCGACCCTGAAACTGCCCGCGCAACCCGACCCGCGCTACGCCGTTTTGCCGGAGCAAAACGGCAGCATCGCGCCGTCGCCAAACTGGCTGCGCGTGTCCCCGTTTCCGAACGTGCTGGAAGCCGAGCCGAACAACGAAGCCGCGCAGGCGACACCAACCGACCGGACGCTGCCGCTCGCGTTCAACGGCGTGATCAGCGCGAAAGGCGACGTGGATTTTTTCAAGTTCACCGCGAAGAAAGGCGACGAGTTTGACGTGCATGTTTTCGCCCGCCGGGTGCGCTCGCCGCTCGATGCGGTGCTGGAGATTTACGACGAAAAAGGCGCGCGCCTTTTGCAAAACGATGACAGCGGCGGGCCGGACAGCTACCTGCGCTGGAAGGTGCCCGCCGACGGCACGTTCAGCATCGCGATCAAAGACCAACTCAAGCGCGGCGGGCCAACCTTCATCTACCGCGTGGAGATCGCGCCGGTGAAATCCGAGGTCGCGCTCTGGCTGCCGGAGATGCAGCAGAACACGCAGGAGCGGCAGACCATCGTGGTGCCGCGCGGCAACCGCTACGCCACGCTCGTGAAGCTCAAGCGCGAGGGCGCGGGCAGCGAACTCACGCTCGCGGCGGACGCGCTGCCGCCGGGGATCACGATGCAGGCCGGCCCGATCGCGGCCGGGGCCGACACGGTGCCGGTGGTCTTTGAAGCGGCGGGCGACGCCACGGTTTCCGCGGGCACTTTCGCGCTGATCGCGAAGCCCGCCGACGGCAAGTCGGTCGAGAGCCGCGTGGCGCACGCCATCGACCTCGTGACCGGCGGGAACAACCAGTATTATTACCGCATCACCGCCGACCGGTTGGCGGTCGCGGTGGCCGAGGAAGCGCCTTTCAAGATCCGGCTCGTCGAGCCAAAGGCGCCCATCGCGCAGGGCGGGGCGATGAACCTGAAGGTCGTGGCCGAGCGCAAGCCGGAGTTCAAAGGCAAGATCAGCCTCGCGCTGCTCTTCGTCCCGACGGGCATCGGCACGGCGGGCTCGGCGGAAATCAAGGCCGACGAAAGCGAAGGTATCGTGGCGCTGAGCGCGCAGGGCGACACGGCGGCGAAGAAATGGAAGATCACCGTGACCGGCTCGGCGGACACCGGCAAAGGGCTGGTCTGGACCTCCACGCAACTCGCCGATCTCGAGGTCGTCGCGCCGTTTGTCGGCGGGCAGATTTCCCGCGCCGCCGTGGACCAGGGCGACAAGACCAACGTGACCGTGAAGCTCCAGCAGAAGACGCCGTTTGAGGGCAAGGCGAAGATCCAACTGCTCGGGTTGCCGAACAAAGTCACCGCCGCCGAGCGCGAGATCACGAAGGACGACACCGAGGTGAAATTTGAAGTGCAGGCCGACAAGACCAGCCCGGTCGCGCGGCACACCTCGCTCTTCTGCCAGGTTACGGTGCTGCAAAACGGCGAGCCCATCGTGCAAAATTTCGCGCAAGGCGGCATCCTGCGCATCGACCCCGTGACCGTCGCCAAAGCCGAGGAGAAAAAATGAACCCTCATTCCAAATCCAAACGCCGCGCCGCGCCGCGCTCCGGCTGGCTGATCGGCGGCGGCATCGCCGCGGCGGTCGGCGGCGCTTTCCTGCTGAGCGCGCTGACGCCCTCGCCAACCTCCGCCAGCGGGAAAGCGGAGTCCGCCCCGCCACCGCCCACCGGCCCGTTCACGCTCGAAGTTTTCCCCGCCGACGTGCAGCTCCACACCAAGCGCGCCGCGCAATCGCTCGTCGTCCGCATCACCGAGCAAAGCGGCGTGCAGCGCGACGTGACCGCGCACGCGGCGTTCACTTTCACCGACCCCTCGAAAGCGCGCGTCGAGAAAGGCGCCCTCGCCCCGCTCGCCGACGGCGACACCACGCTCAAAGTCGCCTACGCCGGCCGGACCGCCACGGTGCCGGTGAAAGTCAGCGAGGCACAGACCGATCCCGCGGTTTCGTTCCGCCGCGATGTCATGCCCGTCTTCCTCCGCTCGGGCTGCAACGCCGGCGGCTGCCACGGCTCGGCGCGCGGGCAGGACGGCTTCCACCTTTCGCTCTTCGGCTACGACCCGGAGGGCGACCACTTCCGCCTCACCCGCGAGCTGGCCGGACGCCGCATCAATCTCGCGCTGCCCGCCGAGTCCATGATCATCACGAAATGCGTGGGCGATGCGCCGCATACCGGCGGCAAGCTGTTTGAAAAGGACAGCCCATACGCGCAGACGCTCATCCGCTGGCTTGAAGCCGGCGCACTCAACGACCCGCCCGAGGTGGCGACTTGCACGCGCGTCGAGCTGCTGCCGAAGCGTCTCGTCCTCGAAACGCCCGGCCACGCGCACCGCGTCACGGTGCGGGCGCACTATTCCGACGGCACACAGCGCGACGTCACGCCGCTCGCGCTTTTCCTCACGAGCAACGAAGGCGCCGCGAAAATCTCGAAGGACGGCGTCATCACCACCGGCCAGCGCGGCGAGGCGTTCGTCATGGCGCGCTTCGCCACGCACACCGTCGTGTCGCAGGTCATCGTCATTCCGAAGGATTTGAAATTCACGTGGCCGCAGGTCGAGGAGCGAAACTTCATCGACCAGCTCGTGGACAAAAAACTGCGCGACCTCCGCATCACGCCGTCCGCGTTGTGCGACGACGCCACTTTCCTCCGCCGCGCGCACATCGACATCACCGGCGTGCTCGCCCCGACCTCGGAGGTGGAGAAATTTCTCGCTGATCCCGATCCGAAAAAGCGCGAGCGCAAAGTGGACGAGCTGCTCGGGCGCAAGGAATTCACCGATCTGTGGGCGTTGAAATGGAGCGAGCTGCTGCAGATTCGCTCCGACCAAAACAACGGCGGCTACAAGGCCACGCTGAACTACTACGACTGGCTGCACGCCCAGCTCGCGAAGAACGTGCCGATCAATGTCATCGCCAGCGAACTCATCGCCGCGACCGGCAGCACGCTGGAGAACCCGGCGGCGAATTATTTCCAGCTCGAAACCGACGCGCTCAAACTCGCCGAGGACACCGCGCAGGCGTTCATGGGCATCCGCATCCAGTGCGCGCAGTGTCACAATCATCCGTTCGACCGCTGGACGATGGACGACTACCGCGGGTTCGTCGCCTTTTTCACCCAGGTCGGGCGCAAGAGCGGCGAAGATCCGCGCGAGAAAATCATCTACGACCGTCGCGAGGGTGAGTCGAAGCACCCGCTCGGCGACCGCGTGGTGCCGCCGAAGTTTCTCGGCGGCGAAAGCCCCGACACCAAGGGCACCGATCGCCGCGAGGCGCTCGCGAAGTGGCTCGCCGCTCCGGAGAATCCGTATTTCGCGCGGCACATGGCGAACCTCATCTGGGCGCAATACATGGGCCGCGGGATCATCGAGCCGGTGGATGACGCGCGCATTTCCAATCCCGCCGCGAACCCCGAACTGCTCACGGCGCTCGCCGGGAAACTCGTCGAGTCGAACTACGACATGCGGAAGTTTGTCCGCGAAATTTGCACCTCGCGCACCTACCAGACGAGCACGCGGGGCAACGAAACGAACGGCACCGACGAGCGCAATTTCGCCCGCGCGACGATCCGCCGGATGCGCGCCGAGGTGCTGCTCGACTGCATTTCGCAAGTCACCGACACGAAAGACAAACACCGCGGCCTGCCCGCCGGCGCGCACGCCGTGGAGATCGCCGACGGGCGCACGACGAATTATTTCCTCACGACCTTCGGCCGCGCCACGCGGGAAAACATCTGCTCGCGCGAGGAAGTCGGCCCGACGCTCTCGCAGGCGCTGCACTTCCTGAACGGCGAGACCATCGAAACCAAGATCGCGGGCGGCGGGGTGGTGAAGCGGTTGCTGGGCGAAAAGAAATCGCCGCGCGAGATCACGCACGAGCTTTACCTCCGCTGCTTCGGCCGCCCGCCGACGAGCGAGGAAATCGCCCGACTCGAACCGCACTGGGCCACCGCCGACCAGCAGCCCGCCGTTTTCACTGACCTCTTCTGGGCGCTGCTCAATGCGAAGGAATTCATGTTCAACCATTGAGCGCGCGATGGACGAAGCCTCCCAAACGGTCATCATGAGCGGAGCTGCGCCGCGGGCGCAGGCGGGGGCTGGCCGGAGCAGCGACGCGCCCTTCCACGACAACGCTCTCCCGACCCACCGCCTCCGCCCGCAAAAGTTAGAAGTCCTTCGACTGCGCTTCGCCCGCCTTTCCGCCTGCGCTCCGCTCAGGATGACGGCTTTTTTTCTCGCTGCGCTCGCGCTTTCCGCCCGCGCCCAAACGCCCGACAAACCCAACTACAGCGACCACGTCCTCCCCATTTTCCGCAACGCCTGCCTGAACTGCCACAACCCCGACAAAAAAAAGGCCGGCCTCGATCTCTCGACTTACCAAGGCGCGTTGCAGGGTAGCGAAAACGGCAAGGTGCTCCGGTCCGGCGACGGCAGCGGCAGCCTGCTCCTCAAGTGCGTAATGCAGACGGAGGATCCGAAGATGCCGCCGAAGGGCGACAAACTTTCCGACGGCGAAATCGCCATCGTGCGCAAGTGGATCGACGGCCAGCTTCTCGAAACCGCTGGCGGCAAGGCCGTCGCCGTCGCGGCGAACAACGTGCAGGTCGCCGTCGTCTCGCTGACGCGTCCCGAAGGCCCGCCGCCGATGCCGCGCGAACTCCCGCTCGATCCCGTCGTCCACACGGCAAAAGCGAATTCGCTCACCGCGCTCGGCGCGAGCCCGTGGGCGCCGCTGGTGGCGCTCGGCGGGCAGAAGCAGATCGTCCTTTTCAACACCGAGACGCTCGAACCGCTCGGCGTGCTCCCCTTCCCCGAGGGCTTCCCGACGATCATCCGTTTCAGCCGCAACGGCCAACTCATCCTCACCGGCGGCGGGCGTGGCGGGAAGTCGGGCAAGGTCGTGATTTGGAAAGTCGAGACGGGCGAACGCATCGCGGCGGTGGGCCAGGAATTCGATCAGGTGCTCGCCGCGGACCTCAGCGCGGATCAGCAATTCGTCGCGCTCGGCGGCCCGGCGAAGCTCGTGAAAATCTACGCAACGAAAGACGGACGCCTCATTCACTCGATCAAAAAGCACACCGACTGGGTGACCGCGCTTTCCTTTTCGCCCGATGGCAAACTGCTCGCGAGCGGCGACCGCAACGGCGGAGTGATCGTGTGGGAAGCGGCCAAGGGCAAGGAGTTCAACGTGCTCGCCGGGCACAAGGGCGCGGTCACGGGCGTGTCGTTCATGACCGGCGTCGTGGCGTCGGCGAGCGAGGACGCGACGATCAAGCTGTGGGACGCGAATCTGGGCCGCGAGATCAAGAGCTGGAGCGGGCACAAGGGCGGCGTGCAAAGCGTGGCGTTCAGTCCCGACGGGCGGCTCGTCTCCAGCGGGCGCGACAAAATCGTGCGCGTGTGGGACCAGGCGGGCAAACAGCTCATGGCGAGCGAGGCGTTTGGCGACATCGCACTCCGCGCCGAGCTGGCGGGCGAGCGCGTGATCGGCGGCGACTGGAGCGGGCAGGTGCGCGTGTGGTCGCTCGATGGAAAGCGCGTCGGCGAACTGAGTGCCAATCCGCCGCCGATCGCGGAGCGCATCGCCGTGGCCGAAAAGCAGCTCGCGGCGGCGCAATCCGGCGTGGGCGAGTTGCAAAAGGAACTCGCCGCCGCCGAAGCGAAGAGCAAAGCCGACCTCGCGGCTCGCGAGGAGAAGCTCAAAGCGGCGCGGGCCGCGGACGAGGCAAAACTGAAAGCCGAACTCGCGCCGGCGGAAGCCGCGCTGGCGAAAGCACGCGCCGAACCGCTCGACAAAATCGCCGCCGCTGAAAAGGCCGTG
>CAIQUL010000193.1 GCA_903874975.1 uncultured Chthoniobacter sp.
AGTCGCCATCGAACAGGACGATGAGCCGTCCGGCGAGTTCGGCGTGGAGTGGTGGTGCGGCGGGCATGGCGGCGCAGCATACGCCCAAACAGCCGAGGACTGGCCGCGAAAAAATGAAGCCCGCGATCCGCGCGCCGCCGATTTTGGGAAAATCACCAAGCGCATCCGTTTCGATCTCACCGACCCGCCGCTCACTCCATAGGGCGATAGCAGTCGTAGGCGCTCTGCTGAATGAGCCCGGCGACGAGGCTGGTGGCGAGCCGCGGGCGCAGCGCGCTGTTGAACGGCTGGCGATGACCTCCGCCACCGGCGCGCAGATCGCCGCCCTCAACCCGCCCACCCGGAGTGTTTCCGCAGCCGCTTAGGCTGCGGCTTTTAGCGCCAAGGGTAGGAGACGGCTGATTTTCTCGATGAGTTGCTCATCCTTGAAAGGCTTCACGAGGTAATCCTGGACGCCGAGCGCCGCGATATGGGCCACGTTGGCCGTGCCGGATTCGGCGGTGAGCATGACGACGGGGATGGCTTGCAAGCCCGGTTCCTGGCGGAGCTTGGTGAGCATGGTCACGCCGTCCATCACGGGCATGGTGATGTCGAGGATGATCAGGTCGGGAAGTTCTTTCGCGGCGGCGGCGAGGCCTTCCTCGCCGTTCGCGGCTTCGCACACGGTGCAGTCATAGTTTTTCAGGGACCGTCCAACGATCATTCGGATGGTCTTGCTGTCATCAACGCTCAGGATTTTTAGGGACATAATGTAGTGCGTGGCGAGCCAGCACCCGCGGTGCCAGGTGGGGCGTCAAAAAGGCCACGATTATTCCCCGGCGAACGTCTGGGGAATTCCCCGGCGAACCCAGGGTTTATCCCGGAACTCGCTGGCATGGGTGCGGCTATGTCTGGCTGCGACTCCGGAATCGCCACGCACCGTTCCTTTCTGCTGAGCCGCCAACCGCACCTACCTGATCACAACCCCATGGATGAAATCGTCAAAGAGTTCCTTGTCGAAAACTACGAAAACCTCGACCGCCTCGACAGCGATCTGGTGAACCTCGAGAAGGATCCTCATTCCAAGGAAACTCTCGGCAGTATCTTCCGCACGATCCACACCCTTAAAGGGACCAGTGGATTCCTTGGTTTCGGCAAACTGGAGGCGGTGGCTCATGTCGGCGAAAACCTCCTGAGCAAAATGCGCGATGGGATTCTCACCATCAACCCGGAGATCGCCAGTGCGCTGCTCGCCACGGTGGACGCCGTGCGCTCGATGCTCAGCCAGATCGAGGCAACCGGGGATCCCGGCAATCAGGATTACTCCCGCCTCATCGAGCAACTCACTCTCTTGAATGACGGCCAGCCAGTGCCTGCAGCCGTGAGCGCCGCGGTGCCCACTCCGGTGGTCGCGGTCGCACCAGCCGCCCCGGTGGTCGTGGCTCCCGAGCCCGCAGTGCCGGTCGCCCTTGCACCTACCATCCCCACCGCGCCGGTCGTCGTCGAGGGGCCCGCCGCTCCGAGCCCGGTCTCGCTGCCCGATGCAGGCGCGGCGGCGGTGGAGGCCGGCGAGCATCGCACCGGCGGCGTGTCCGATAGCACGATCCGCGTCGATGTCGTTTTGCTGGATAAGTTGATGAATCTCGTGGGCGAACTCGTCCTCGCCCGGAATCAGGTTCTCCAGTTCAACGGCCAGTACACGGACACCGCCTTTCTCGCCACGTCCCAGCGCCTCAACCTCATCACCACGGAACTGCAAGGCAGCGTGATGAAGACCCGGATGCAGCCGATCGGCAACGTCTGGGGCAAGCTGCCGCGCGTCGTCCGCGACCTGGCCACCGCTTGTGGCAAGGAAGTGCGCATCGAGATGGCCGGCAAGGAAACCGAGTTGGACAAGACCATCATCGAAGCGATCAAGGATCCGCTCACCCACATCGTGCGCAACTCGGTGGACCATGGCATCGAGCCTCCGCAGGTCCGGTTGGAGCGCGGCAAATCCGCCGAGGGTTGTCTTAATATGCGCGCCTACCACGAGGGCGGCCAGGTCATCATCGAGATCGTGGACGACGGCGGTGGCATCGACAGCGAGCGGGTGAAACAGAAGGCGCTGCAACGCGGCCTGATCACTCCCGAACACGCCGCGCGGATGAGCGATCACGAAGCGCTGCACCTGATTTTTCTGCCCGGCTTTTCCACCGCCGAAAAGATCACCAACGTCTCCGGCCGCGGGGTGGGCATGGATGTGGTGAAGACGAACATCGAAAAGATTGGCGGCACCGTCGATCTCCAGAGCCAGGCGGGCGCGGGCACCACCCTCAAGATCAAAATCCCGCTGACGCTGGCCATCATCCCCGCGCTCATCGTGACCAGCGGCGGCGATCGCTTTGCCATCCCGCAAGTGAGCCTGCTGGAGCTGGTGCGGCTCGACGCCGAGCAGGCGGCCAAGCAGATCGAGTTCATTCACGGCGTGCCGGTCTATCGGCTGCGCGGGCAGTTACTGCCGCTGGCTTATCTTAATCGCGAACTCAAGCTCGACGAAGGTGGCGCCACCGCCGCGGCGGAGAGCGTCAGCATCGTCATCCTCCAAGCTGACGGACATCCGTTTGGGCTCGTGGTGGACGAAATCAATGACACCGAGGAAATCGTGGTGAAGCCACTCGGCAAGCAGCTGAAAGGAGTTACCTCCTTTGCCGGGGCCACGATCATGGGTGATGGGCGGGTCGCCTTGATCCTCGATGTGCTCGGCCTTGCGCAGCGCGCCAGCATTATCACCGAGGAGCGAAACCGCACGCTCTCCGAAAGTGCGGCCCACGGACGCAAGGTGGTTGATTCCCGCCAGACGCTGCTGCTCTTTGAGGTGGGCGCGGGCAGTCGCATGGCCATTCCGCTCTCGGTGGTCGCCCGGCTCGAGGAATTTGCCAGCTCCTCCGTGGAATACTCCGGCGGCAAGGAAGTCATTCGTTATCGCGGCCAGATCATGCCGCTCATCCGGGTCTCGGCGCACGTCATCGCCGCCGCCGGCAAACCGCTCGCCGACGATGAGCCGATGCAGGTGGTCGTCTATTCCGAGCAGGGGCGCAGTGTGGGTCTCGTGGTCGGGCAGATTAAGGACATCGTCCAGGAGACGATCTCCGTGAAACGGCACGCCCTCGGCAACGGCATCTTCGGCTCCGTCGTCATTCAGGACCGCGTCACGGACTTACTCGACGTCAAAGCCGTGATCCGCGCCGCCGACCCTTCCTTCTACGGCGACAAAGCTCCCGCTCTGGCCGCTGCCTAAACCTCTCACCTGCCCACACCCATGACCGATTGCAAACAGTTCGCCACCTTCTTCCTCAACGGCCTCTTCTTTGGCGTCGAGGTGCTCAAAGTTCAGGAAGTCATCCGCTACCAGCACATGACCCGCGTGCCCATCGCCCCGGCGATGATCCAGGGGCTGATCAATCTCCGGGGCCAGATCGTCACCGCGATCGACCTGCGCCGCCGCTTTGAAATGCCGCCGCGCCCCGCGGAACAGCTTCCGATGAACGTCGTCGTCCGCACCGACGATGGCGCGGTGAGCCTGCTCGTCGATGAGATCGGCGACGTGCTGGAGATCCCCGAAAACACCTATGAGAGCACCCCGGAAACCCTCACCGGGGTCGCCCGCGAGCTGATCCGCGGCGTCTATAAACTCAAGGAACGGCTCCTCCTCATCCTCGACACCGAACAGGCCGTCAGCCTGCCGGCCACTTTCAACCGACAGCCCACCAAAGGCAACTAACCGGGCTTTCGCCCACTAACAAGCAAACCACGTAACTCAAAACCAAAAACCAAAAAACCATGATTAATCCAACAACCTCCACGAGGACCAACGGCCTCACTAATAACGGCCAACCAGCCAAGTCCAAACGCCCCCTGGCGACCAAGAGCAATCCTTCGAATGACGAGCTCCAAAGCTTGCGCGCGAAAGTCGAGGCGATCGAAAAATCGCAAGCGGTCATCGAGTTTGCGCTCGATGGCACCATCCTCACGGCCAGCGAGAAGTTTCTCCAGATCTTCGGCTACCGCCTGTCGGACATTCAGGAGAAACCGCACAGCATCTTCGTCGAAGCGGCCACCGCGTCCGGCGCGGACTACAAAGCATTTCTGCACGATCTGGCGGAAGGGAACGTGGCCGCAGGTAAATTCAAGCGCCTGGCCAAGGGCGGAAAGGAAGTCTGGATTCAGGCGTCTTACAGCCCGGTCCTTGATGCGGAGGGCTTGCCGGTGAAAATCGTGAAACTGGCCACCGACTGCACCGAGCAGCACAAGCTGGCGGAAGAAGTCGCGGAACTGCGGGTGCGTGCGGAGATCACCAATCTCACCAGCATCGTTTCCGAATCCGATCTCAAGGGAGACATCCTCAACGTCAACGAGAAGTTCATCGAGGTGTCCAAATACAGCCGCGAAGAGCTGATCGGGAAACCGCACAACACGACCCGGCATCCCGACATGCCCAAGGAGGTCTTCAAAGAACTCTGGTCCACCATCGGTCGCGGCAAACCCTTCCGCGGGATCATCAAGAACCGTGCGAAAGACGGCACGCCATACTATGTGGATGCGGTGATCGCGCCGGTCCTCGGCGAGAACGGGAAGCCCCGGAAATACATCGGCGTGCGCTACGACATCACGGTGGCGGAAATCGAGCGGCAGAATGCCAAGGGGATCTTGGCCGCGATCGACAGCAGCTACGCCTACATCGAGTTCGACACCAAAGGCGTTGTCCTGAACGCGAACCAGAACTTCCTCTCCACGCTTGGTTACAAGAGCGAGGAGATCGTCGGCCACCATCACCGGATGTTTGTCGAACCCGCCTACGCCAACTCGAACGCCTACACGCTGTTTTGGACGGAGTTGGCCGGGGGCAAGAGCCAGAACGATGTCTTCAAGCGGATCGCGAAAGACGGCAAGGAAGTCTGGATCCAGGCGGTCTATGCGCCGGTGAAGGATGAGATGGGCCGCGTCTTCAAAGTCGTCAAAATCGCCACCGACGTGACCGCGCGCAAAGTCGCGGAAGTGAAGCTGCAAGCCACCATGGCGGGGGTGAACCAGAACGCCAATTCGCTTAGCGCCGCCTCGGAGGAACTCGAGGCGAACAGCCAGCAGATGGTGAACAACGCCGAGGAAACATCGGCCCAGGCCGGAGTCGTCTCAGCCGCCGCCGAACAGGTCAGCAAGAACGTCCAGACCGTCGCGACGGGCACCGAGGAGATGAGTGCCAGCATTCGCGAGATCGCGAAGAGCGCGCAAGACGCCGCCCGCGTCGCCGCCACCGGCGTGCGCGCCGCGGAGACGACCAATGCGACCATCTCCAAGCTCGGGGTGAGCAGCGCGGAAATCGGCAAGGTCATCAAGGTCATCACCTCGATCGCCCAGCAGACCAATCTGCTCGCCCTCAATGCCACCATCGAAGCGGCCCGCGCCGGCGAGGCCGGCAAGGGCTTCGCGGTCGTGGCCAATGAAGTCAAAGAACTGGCCAAGGAAACCGCCAAGGCGACCGAGGACATCAGCCAAAAGATCGAGGCCATCCAGAGCGACACCACGAGTGCCGTCGCCGCGATCGGCGAAATCAGCGAGATCATCGCCAAGATCAGCGACTTCCAGAATACGATCGCCAGCGCGGTCGAAGAGCAGACGGCGACGACCAACGAGATCAGCCGCAACGTCGCGGAAGCGGCGAAAGGCAGCACCGAGATCGCGCAGAATATCACCGGGGTCGCCCAGGCCGCGAAGGTCACGATGGCCGGTGCGAACGACACCCAGAAGGCAGCGGGCGAGTTGTCCCGCATGGCGGCTGAACTCCAGCAACTCGCCAACCAGGCATGAGGCCGGCGGGAACCATCTGCCCCGGCCATCCTCTCAACTCCTTCGCTCCTCATGCGTGCGCTCATTGTCGATGACTCCAAATCCATGCGGATGATCCTGGCTAGGTCGCTCCGGGAACTCGACTTCGAGATCATCGAGGCGGGCGATGGCCAGGAGGCGCTCGACCGCCTCAACCAGGGTGAACCGGTGGACCTCATGCTCGTGGATTGGAACATGCCCGTGATGAACGGCTACGAACTCGTCTGCGCGGTGCGGGCCAACGTCATGTTCGGGGACATCCGGATCATGATGGTGACCACCGAGACCTCGATGGAAAACATGACCAAGGCCCTGGATGCCGGGGCCAATGAGTATCTGATGAAGCCCTTCACCAAAGAGCTGCTCCTCGATAAACTCGCGCTGCTCGGCCTGAACTGAACCCATGGCTAGAATACGCGTATTAGTCGTGGACGACTCGGTGGTGCTTCGTCGCATGATCTCCGACTGTCTCGCCGCCGACCCCGACCTGGAGGTCGTGGGCACGGCGGCGGACGGTCACATCGGGCTGGCGAAGATCACGCAGCTCAACCCCGATGTCATCACGCTCGACATTGAGATGCCCGTGCTGGACGGCCTCGAGACACTGAAGGCGCTCCGCAAGACGCATCCGAAACTGCCGGTCATCATGTTCAGCACGCTGACCGAAAGGGGCGCTTCGGCGACGCTCGATGCGCTGGCGCTCGGAGCCAACGACTACGTGACCAAGCCGGCCAATGTGGGCAGCGTCCAAGCTGCGATGCAGCGCATCCGGGAGGATCTCGTGCCGAAGATCAAGGGGCTGTGCCGCCGCCCCACGGTGCCGGCCACGAAGCCCCTCCTCCGCCCGTCGCTCCCGGCCACCGCCTCCACCACCGGCCCCAGCCGGATCGATGTGGTGGCGATCGGCGTCTCCACCGGCGGCCCCAACGCGCTCGCCGCAATGCTGCCCGGCCTCGCCGCGCAGTTCCCCGTGCCGGTGGTGATCGTGCAGCACATGCCGCCGCTCTTCACCCGGCTGCTCGCGGAACGCATCAGCACCATCCCCGGTCGGCACGCCCGCGAGGGAGTCGCGGGCGCCGTCCTGGC
>CAIQUL010000194.1 GCA_903874975.1 uncultured Chthoniobacter sp.
ATCCTGCGGCTCTACGAGCTGCACGGCGTGGGCGCGGAGCGGTTGCGGGGAGCGTGAGGGGAAATCGCCGCGCGCGCCGGTGCGGAGGCTTTGCGGAGCGCAGTCGAAGGATGACGGCTGGTCGCGCGGATCGACGCCATCCACCTACTGACGACACCCGCCAGACGATCTTCGTGCCGGGCGCGGAGTCGGGATGAAGCGAGAAACTGGAACCGACCCCCTGCTCAACTAACCTCATGGCACCGCCTAGCCGTAGCTTTTCACCGAAACCCCGCCACGAGCTGGCTGGCGAGGTAGAAGAGACCGACGAAGAAACCGAGGACCACCAGCCCGACGCCACCGAGCAGGGCGTAGAGGAAGAGCCAGTCGCCGCGCGAGGCGGGCTGGCCGGTGCCAGCGTGTTTGCGGAGGAGTTCGTGGTTGCGGGTGTTCGAGCGGAAGAAAACCGTGAGCACGTCGCCGACGACGGGCACGGCGTCGAGACCGGCATTGATGAGGACGTTCGCCGCCATGCGCACCAGCACCACCTGTGGCACGCGGAGGCGCGCACTCATGGCGATCAGCGCCAGCGAGACGGCGGCGGACGCGGCGCCACCGAGTCCCGGCAGCAGGCCGATGATTGGGTCGAGGCCGAAGCGGATATTCGTGCCCGGAATGACGAACACCTCATCCATGAGCCGCGCCACGAGCGCGATGAATGGATCGTCGCCGAGCTTCGCATCCGCGCGGGTTTCGCGCGGCAGGACTTCGACGTCGGCTTCAACTTTGCGGACTTTGGGCATACGCAAATTTTCGCGCATCGACCGCCGTCCGCGAGCAGAATCAGCCCGGGATGCCTCTTCCTTTTCGCGTCTTGCGCGGGCTCCAGCTTCGGCGCCGCGCCTACGCGAAGAGCGCGGTAACCGCCTTCGCTTTCACCAGCTCCCGCGGCTGATTGAGGTGGTTATAGACGATCGTCTCCGGGTCGATGCCGCAAGCGTGGTAGATGAGCGCGAGCAATTCGGTGGGATGCACGGGGTCGCTCTTCGGGCTGGAGCCGGTGGCGTCGCTCTCGCCGTGGACGTAGCCGCGCTTGATGCCTGCGCCGGCCACGCACGCGGTGTAGCAGTAGGGCCAGTGGTCGCGCCCATCGGAGCTGTTCTCATTGCCGCTCGTGCTCACCCCGCGCTCGGGCGTGCGTCCGAATTCGCCAAGCGCGACGACGAGCGTTTCGTCCAGCAAGCCGCGCTGATCGAGGTCCTCAATGAAGGTGCTCAGCCCCGCGTCGAGCATCGGGCCGGCCTGGTTCTTGATGCGGGGGGTGAGATCCTTGTGCGTGTCCCACGAATGTCGGTCGGAGTTCGCGGGCTTCGGCCAGATGACTTCCACCACGCGCGTCCCGGCTTCGACCAGCCGCCGTGCGAGCAGCAGGCTTTGGCCAAAGGTGTTCAGGCCATAAGCCGCGCGCATTTTTTCCGCCTCGCGGTCGATCGCGAAAGCGTCGCGCGCCCTCCCGCTGGTGATGAGGTCGAGCGCTTTGCCGTAGTATTCGTCGAGGTGGTAATGCTTCACCGCCTTGTCGATGTCCGGCATGGTCTCCTCGACGGATTTCCGCAGCGACGCGCGCCGTTTCAACCGCATCGCGAAAACATCGGGCCGCAGATTCAAGTCATCCACGCGGATGCGATTCATCTTCGTCATGTCCAGGTCGTCACCCGCGGGATAGAGCGTGTAGGGGTCGAAACCTTTGCCGAGAAAACCCGCGGTGCCGCCTTTGCCGACCACGCCGGATTCCTGCAAAGGCCGCGGCAGCATGACGAATGGCAGCATCGGCTCGGTCGGCGGTTTCAGCCGGATGATGTTCGAGCCGAAGTTCGGAAAATCCTTCGCGTCCGGCGGCTCGAGCTGGCCCGACGGCGAGACCTTGTCCGTCGTGTAGCCGGTCATGATTTGGTAAATCGCCGCGGTGTGATTGAAGAGCCCGTTCGGCGTGTAGCTCATCGAGCGCACCATCGTCAGCTTGTCATTGATCTGCGCGAGCTTCGGCAGGATTTCGGTGAAATTGATGCCCGGAATCTTCGTTCTGATGTTCTTAAAAGGGCTGCGGATTTTCTCCGGCACGTTCTCCTTCGGATCCCACAGGTCGAGGTGCGACGGCCCGCCTTGGAGATAGACCATGACCACGCTCTTCGCCTTCCCCCACCCCGGCCCGCCCTGCGCGACCGCCGCCGCCGGTTCCGCCGCTTGCGCGCGGAGTTTGAAAAGCGAGCCGAGCGTCAGCCCCATGATGGCCGAGCCGCCGACACGGATGACATCGCGGCGCGAAACGCCGAGGTGAGCGTCGCAAAGATCGCGACCGGGTTGTCCTGAGATGCGGAGCATGGTGGGATTTAGTTTTGGTTAGTTGTCGGGCTGTTATTCGCGAATTCGGCCACGCTGACCGGCGGCAGCGCAAATCTCACGTCCTCGAAGGCCGAGATTTTCATCGAGTTTGAGTTTCACGCCGCGGGCGCGAGCAGGATTTCGACGGAGCGCTCGCGAGTCAGCGATTTCATGGCGGGAGGATAGCGAAGCTTAGTGGTTGAACAAGAACGCCGGCGTGTTGATCAGCGCCCAAGCGAGGTCTTGGGCACTGGTGAGGCGGCCGTTGGCGAGCTGGTCTTTGGATTGTTCGGCGTCCTGACGGAGGCGGATGAGTTTGGGGTCGAGGGGGATCGGAACCTCGGCGGCGGCGATGACGGCGCGGCGCTCGGCTAGGCCGGGATCGGGGGGGAGCGGGAGCTGGTGCTTCGCGAGGGTGAGGCGGCGCTTGCTGAGTTCGGGGTCGGAGGCGTTCCAGTAGGCGGCGAGCGCGGCTTTGTCGGCGTCGGTGCGGGCGGCGGGGATTTTCCTGAGGGCGTCGATGACCGGCTGCGGGTAGCCGAGCTGCACGGGCGCGGCACCGGTGGTGACCCACAGGCGGAAGCGCGCGAGGGCGAAGCCACCGTTGCGCGGCTGGTTCAGCTCGAAGCGCAGGCGCACGCCTTTCTCCGCGTCGCCGAGCGGCTGCGCGAGCGTGAGCGCGGCGAAGTGCGGCACGCCGTAGCTCGGGGAAATCGCCCAGCCGTTGTTCTCGTCCCCTTTCCTGCCGTCGATGGCTTCCTGGATTTCAAAATCCTTTTGGCTGAAGTCGGCGACGGCGCTGGAAAATGTCGCGGCGGTCGGGGTCGCGTCCTGCCCGAATTCGCCGACCTTCACGGCCAGTTCGCCGAGGACGAAATTCCCGTCCGCTGCCGTGCGACCGGGGCCGAAGTTTGTCTCCCCGGCGGTGGGCAAGACTTCGAGGCCGAGGCCGGTGATGCCCGCGAGTTTCGTGTCGGCGATCACCACGTAGTCAGTTTTGGCCGGCCGTTCGCCGCTGGCGAGGATCGAGCCGTCGGGCAGCTTCGTGAGCGTGATCCCGCCGGTGGCCGTGGCCGTGGAAATGTCGAGCGGCAGCCAGCCGGTGAGCGTGCGCGCGACAGGCGCGGTGTTCTCAAAAACGGTCTGCGCCGCGGCGAGATTCTTCGCCTCGTATTCCTGCACCGCGGCCTCGCCGGCGGCGACCGCGGCGACGCGCGCTTTCTCCGCCTCGGCGAGCCGCGGCGCGATCTCGGCTTCGTAGCGCCCGAGTTCCGCCTTGCCCGCCTCGACCACCGCCGCCCGCTCCGCCTGCGCTTTGGCAAAGATCGGAGCCTGCTCCTTTTCGGCGGCGTCGAGCTGCACGAGGAGCGCGGCGTGGTCGCGCTCGATCAACTTCCAGCTTGCCAAAACCTTGCCAATCTCCTGCTCGCTCGCGGGGCGGCTGAGCACGCGGAGAAAAAGCTCGTCCACGAGCTTGCGATCATCGGGCTGCACGGTGGTCAGCTTCGCGATCTCATTGGCCGCGTCGCCGATGGCCTCCGACACGGCGGGGCCGCTGAGCAGCGCCATGATGCTGCCGAGGCCGAGGCCGCTGCTGCGCTCACATTCGCACGAACTCTCGCGCGCTGGCCGACCGAGATTCGCGAGGAAGCCGCTCGGCAAATCCGTCGCCGCATCCGGGAGCTGACCCGCCCGCAGGCCGCCCGGCAGGCGCGGCCCGGAGCCCACCGCTTTCAACACGGAGTCGTAGAGCACCTCCGCCGGCAGCCGCCGCGCGAGCGCGTGCGAGTAGTTGGTTTTGTCGTCGGCGTTCCACTGGTTCGTGGCGATGCCGAGCTGGTAGGTGCGCGACCGGCAGATCAGCCGCAGCACCTGCTTCACATCGAAGCGGTGCGCGATGAATTCCTGCGTCAGGTAGTCGAGCAGTTCGGGATTCGTTGGCGGGTTGCCCGCGCGGATGTCGTCGAGCGGCTCGATGATCCCCGCGCCGGTGAGGTAGCCCCAGAGCCGGTTCACGTAGCTCGTGGCGAAGTAACGGTTGTCCGGCGCGGTCATCCACGCGGCGAGCTGCTCGCGGCGCGTGCCTTTCGCCTCGGCCTGTGCGGGAAAGGGAAACTCGGGCGCGGCGACTTTGTTCGTCCGCAGATGCGTGACCTCGCCGTCGGTTTTGTCGCTGACGATTTCATAAAGCGGGCGCGGCTTCTCCACATCGGTGCCGCCGATCTTGGCGTTGCCGCCTGCCGGGTCGGCGGCGAGCGCGACCTGCGAGAAAAAGGCCGACGTATGGTAATACTGATCCTGCGTCCAGCGCTCGAAAGGATGATCGTGGCACTTGTTGCAGTTGAAGCGCGTGGCGAGAAAAAGGTGCGTGGTGTTTTCCATCGCCTCCGCCGGATCGCGCAGGATTTTCCAGTAGCTCGCGGCGGGGTTCGTCTTGTTCGAGCCGGTCGCGGTGATGATCTTCCGCACGAATTGATCGTAAGGCGTGCCGGCCTCCATCTCCTGGCGAATCCAGTCGCGGAAAAGTCGCGCGCCGTCCTTGCCGAGGAACTTGGAATTCACCAGCAGCAGGTCCGCCCATTTGTTCGTCGAGTGGTCGATGAACTCCGGCGAGGCGAGCAGCTTTTCGATGACGGCGTCGCGTTTCTCCCGCACGGGCCGCGGGTCGGCGAGGAAGGCGCGCACTTCATCCGCGGTCGGCGGCAGGCCCGTGAGATCGAGCGCAACGCGGCGCAAAAACTCCGCGTCACCGCTCAGCGCGGACGGCGCGATTTTCATCCGCTGCCATTTCGCGGCCACGAGTTCGTCGATGCGTCCCCACGTTTCCGGCGCCTGCCAGACGAACCCGCTGCGGTCGCCCATCACGGTCAGCGTGGTCGCGGCGTAACTCCCCTCGTAGCGCGCGAGCAGCGGAGCCTCCCCGCGGCGCAGCGTCTCCACGAGCCCGCCTTCCACCTTCGCCACGTCGCCGTTGCCGCTTTCCACAAACGCCTCGGCGGTGACATCGCGCGTCCGGCCATCGCTGAAAGTCGCCACCACGCGCACCTGCTGCCGCGCGCCGATTTGCTGCACCACGGGATCGCGCGGCCAGACCTCGATCTTCACCACGCGCGGCACGGCGAGGTCGAGCTTCGCGCCATCGGCGATCCACGCGCGGAGGATTTCGTAATTCTTTTCACCCAGCTTCGTGCGCTGCCCGCCCTCGTGCGGCACGCCCGCCGTCGCCTTGAGGAGCATCAGCGAATCGTCCGGTGACGCCACATTCAGCCGCCGCCCGGCGAGATCGTCCTTCAGCGAGCGCACGTCGAAGATCGGATCGTAGCCGCGCAGCGAAAGCTTGAAGCCGAACTTGCCGTCCTTCGCGCCGTGACACGTCCCCGCGTTGCACCCCAGCCGCGTCATCACGGGGTTCACATCGCGGATGAAATCGACGGGCTGATTTTTCACCACGCCGGCGACCTCGACCGGGACGACCGTCTTTTGCCCCGCGATCTCGATGGCCAGCGACCCCGCGCCATTCGCCCGCGCGTCGAGCCGGCCGGTCTGGGAAATCTCCGCGCACTCCCCGGAAAGCCGATACCCCACCAGCCGCGTCACGTCCGCCGTTGCGCCATCCGCGAGCTTCGCCGTGACCACCAACTGCGCGCCCTCATACCGCCCCGCCAGCACCACCTTTGCCGGCTGCACCTCCAGTCCCACGACCTGCGCGCCGGCGGGCAGCGCCTCCGGCACCGGGGCCTTCGCCATCTCCGGCGCTGGCGGGTTGGCCCGTGCCGTCAGCGCCAGAGCCGCGGCGACAGCGGGAAGGAGGAAGCAGGACGGAAAGCGCATGGGTGGAAAGAAGGTGCCAGATCGATAACCAAGCGAGTGGAAAATTCCGAGTTGGAGGATCACGCGGGGTGATTGGACCTAATCCGGAATTGGGAACCGCAGATTACGCGGATGGGCAGGCCCGTGCGGCACACGGGGCACGCCCCGTTGGGTGAGGCTGTCGAACGCGTGAAGCATTCGCAAACTCCTGAATCCGCGGAATCCGCGGAATCTGCGGTTCTTCCCTCCGGGCCGTGGCGGGTGCCAGTCAAGGCCGGCGGCCCAGCGGTTCGGGCAGCGCGGGCCTTGCCGCGCGGCGTGGGATTCCCGAGACTCCGCGGCCATGAAGTTCTGGGAGCCGCGTCCGCGTCAGCCATTGGTGGGGCTGGCGGTGTGCGCGGTGGTGGGGATTTTCGCGGCGGATCGCTGGGCGGTGGAACCGCTGGGGGCGCTCGTGCTGGTGGTCGGCGGTGCGCTGGGGCTTTTGGTCCGCGCCTCGACGGTCGGCGTCTGGCTGTTGGGCGTGCTGGCGTTTTTCGCGCTGCACACGGTGCGGCACCACGGCCACGCGGCGCGGGAACTGGCGCGGGAATTTGCCGACGGCCCGCGGGTGGTGGGCGTGACGGGGATCGTGTGGGACGAGCCGGAAACGCCAGCGGTGTGGACGCGGAATCTCACCGCGCGGTTTCGGCTGCGGCTGGAGTCGCTCACGGTCGCGGGTAGAACGCGGGCCACGGATGTGCTGGTCAACGTGGCGTGGGCGGGCGCGGTCATCCCGGCCTACGGCGATCGCGTTTCGCTCACCGGGAGCGCGGCGAATCTCGCGGGAGCGCGGAATCCCGGGCAATTCGACGCGGCGGCCTACGCGCAGCGGCAGGGCGTGTGGTCGGAAATCCGCGCGCGCTTTGCCACGGACTGCCGCATCGAAAGCCCCGGCCACGGCCATCCGGTGCAGGCTTACGCCTACCACACGGCGCGTGGGATTCAGCGGCAGCTCGCGCTGGATCTCGAGGATGAGCCGGAAATCGCGGGGCTGATCGCAAGCATGGTGCTGGGGCTGCGCGGGGAGACGCCGCCGGAGATGAAGGCGCTCTTTCAGCGCACCGGCACGCTGCACCTTTTCGCGGTGAGCGGGCTGAACGTGGCGATGCTCGCGGCGATCGCGATTTTCCTGCTGCGCCGGCTGCGGCTCGGGCGCGTGCCGAGCATCCTGCTGACGATCCCGGTGCTCGCGGGCTACGCGCTCGTCACGGGGCTCACGGCGAGTTGCGTGCGCGCCACGATCATGTGTTCGCTGGTGCTGGTGGCGCATCTCGTGGATCGCCGCCCGCTCGTTTTCAACAGCCTCGGCGCGGCGGCGCTCGGCATCCTCGCGTGGGACACGAACCAGCTCTTCGCGCCAGGCTTCCAGTTTTCCTTTGTCCTCGTGGCGGTCATCGTGTGGCTCTCGGGAAAAATCCAGCGCCGCCTCGAACCGCTCGGCCGGCCCGATGCCTTTCTCCCGCGCCCGCTCTGGCGCTGGCCGCAGCAGGTGGGCGCGGCGGTGACCGGGAAATGTGCGGCGGCGCTCGGCGTCACGATTTCGGCCTGGCTCGGTTCGCTGCTTTTCACGGTGGGGTATTTTCACCTGTTTTCGCCGTCGGCGCTGTTCGCGAATCTGCTGGCGGTCCCGCTGGCCTTTGCCGTGCTCGTGCTCGGGATCGCCACGCTGCTCACAGCCCCGCTGTGGAAGCTCGGCGCGGTGCTGTGCAATAACGCGAACTGGTTTTGCGCGAAGGCGCTGCTCGCGATCTTGAAAGTCTGCGCGCTCGTCCCGGGCGGCTGGTTTTACGTCGAAACGCCCCGCCTTTCAGCCCAGCCGGACTGCGAGATCACCGTGCTCGACCTCAGCGACGGCGGGGCCGCGCACCTCCGCACCGGCGGGCGCGACTGGTTGCTCGATTGCGGCAACAAGGTCGCCTACGAGCGCCTCGTCCTGCCCTATCTCCGCACCCGCGGAGTGAACCGGCTCGATGGCCTGCTGCTCACCCATGGCGACGTGCAGCATCTCGGCGGCGCCGCCACGCTGCTCGACGATTTTCGCCCGCGCGTCATTGTCGATTCCGTGCTCCGCGACCGGTCGTCCACGCGCAAACAACTGCACACCGAACTCGCCCGGCGCGGGCTCGGCAAAGCGCTCGTCCAGCGTGGCGATCTCCTCCGCCTCAATCCCGGGACAACGGCGCGGGTGCTCTACCCGCCCGCCGGTCTCGCCCGCGCCACCGCCGATGACAAGGCGCTCGTGGTGCAACTCGAAACCGCCGGCGTCCGCGTCCTTTTCCTGTCCGACAGCGGCTTTGCCACCGAGCAGTGGCTGCTCGAAAACGAACCCGACCTGCGCAGCGACATCGTCATTAAAGGTCAGCACGCCAGGGACCTTTCGGGCACGCTCGACTTCCTCGCCCGGGTCCACCCGCGCGCGGTCGTCTGCAGCGCGCGCGGCTATGGCGACGCGCCGGAAGGCCTCGATGCTTGGGAGGGCAGCCTGACCGCAGCGGGCGTGGCCGTTTTCCGCCAAGACCGCACCGGGGCCGTGAGTCTACTCATCCGGGACGGCGGCTTCGCCATCGAGGCCCGGGTCGGCGGTCAGACCTTGCGCAGCCGCGCGCGGTAAATCGGCAGCCCCTGCGCGAGAAAGCGGCGCTCGAAATCGGTGAGCGGATACTCCGGGTCGTCCGGCCAGTCGAGGCGCTCATAGCCTTTCGCCCGCGCAAGCACCTTTTCGATCCACTGGAAATACGGCTCGTCGTCCGTCTTGATCCGCAGCTCGCCGCCCGCCGCGAGAATGCCGTGGAGCGCTTCCATAAAGCCGTCCTGAATGAGCCGCCGGGGCTGATGATGCCGCTTCGGCCACGGATCGGGGAAGAGCACATGCGCCACCGCCACGCTTTCCAGCGGGAGCACGTAACGCAGCGCGTAAGCGGTCTCGATGCGCAGGAGTCGGACGTGCGTCAGTCCTTTGTGGAAGACCCCCCGGCAGACCTTCCGCACCCGGCCGAGCAACCGCTCGATGCCCAGAAAATTGTCCTCCGGATGTTTCGCCGCCATGGCCTCCAGAAAGCCACCCTCGCCGCAGCCGATATCCACCTGCAGCCGCGCCGCGCGCGGGAAGATGTCCTCCATCTTGGCCCGGGCAAAGTAATCCGCCGGGACAAACTCCATCTGCACCGCCGGATCTTCATCGCCGGCTTCTTTTTCGCGAAATGCTGCTCTCATGCCGCAGCCGATACGCGCCCAAGCAACGCCCCGCAAGATCATTCCCGATCGCTGAGTTGGTAAAGATTCTGAATCACAAGGGCTTTGAACATTATCGCGGGCGCAAAGGCAGGTCTTCCACCCAACCCTTTGGGTTCGACCGTGGGCAGGCGCTCGAAAACCGCGGCAAAGAGCATCCAGTGGATCACCGCGTCGAGCTTTGCCAGCAGGTCACCCATGGCGTGCCATTCTTCCAGACGCATGGCTTTGTCAAAAAGGCCACTCTCGTTGGGTTGAAGACACTTGGACATAGTCCCAGCATCCCTTCACCTTGAGACACTATCGGGAAGCAGAAAGGGTTCGCTTTTGCACTAATTACTGGGTTGCAAAATTGGGGTTTTTAGAGGTGCCCTTTACCTATTGCCGAGCGAAAACGAGTGGGACTACGCCACCGAAAGCAACGCTGTCCCGGTGGCCGTCAGCGGTGGGACGCTAGCCAACACGGCAGTTTGCAATCACACCTTGCAGCCTGCAGAAGTGGATCACGCGGGCGGCGTGAGTGCCTATGGCACGATGGCCCAGGCCGGCAACGTGGGGAGTGGATGGAGAGCGCCTACGATGGTGTGAATTCTCTCGCCAGTGAGGGACGAGCGGTCCGCGGAGGCTATTTCGACGGGAGCTTTGCCGGGTTGCGCGCGGGAGCGCGCGGGCGGACCAATTTCGGCCCAGCCACGAACGACCTCTGCATCGGCTTCCTTGTGGCCAGCACCATGGCTATCGTCCCCGAGCCAGGAACCATGACGTTGCTCATTGCCTCCAGCATGATGCTGATTAGTCGAAGTCGGCGACTGGCGGCCCGCCGGCGGCCTTGAGGAACGCTCTCGACCTGCTGCCCTGCGAGTCTCAGGGCAGCTTTCCTGCCGCTAAAGCAGCGGCGTGATGGCAGCCAGGGCGCGGAGGTAGAGCGTGTGGCGGGCGCCGCGGGTCATCTCCTCGTCGAGGAGTTCGAGCGCGGTCGTGGGGCCGGCGGGCAGGAGGTGTTGAAAGTGGCGGTCGCCGGGAAGGTGGATGTCCGCGCGGAGGAAATGCTGCGCGGATTCGCGCCGGAGGGCGAAGGTGGCCGACCCGCAGGTGAGCGCGCATCCTGCGAGCGGTGCGCCGGTGCTTTCGTCGAGTCGAACGGCGACTTCGCGCCGGTCGGCGGTTTCGAAAGTGAGGGCAGCGGGCGTTTTCAGCGTGAGCCCGAGCTGCGCGGCGAGCCAGCCGACGAGCAGGAGCGCGGTGCTGCGGTGGCCGGGCGCGTGACCGATGCGGATGGCGCTGAGCTGGGGGAGCTGCGCGAGATGTTCGGGGGTGTCGAAGAATTGCGCGAGCGCCTGGCGGATATTGAGGGAGCGCGTCCAGTTGAGATCGCGCAGGGTGAGCGTGGCTTTGGCGGTGGCGAGGGATGCCTGAAGCCGGGCAAATTGCTCGCGCGGGCGCGACCACGGGAGGCTGTCGATGATCAGCCGGTCGATCCACGGCCAGAGCGTGGGGTTGAGATTTTCCGAGACGTCGCCCTGGAGCCAGAAGTAGAGCGGCAGGTCGCTGTCGAGGTGGGAGAAAACGATGTTCGTCAGGCGGCCCTTGAGCTGGCCCTCGAGGAGGAAGCTGATCTGCTCGCAGCAGATGCTTTTCGCACCGGCCCGGGAGAGGTGGCAGTGGGCATTGACCCACGAGGAAATGCGCGGCTCGGGGGCGTTGCGGCAGACGCAGATGAGCAGCGCGCGGCAGGCGTGGTTGCGAGTGAACTCCGCGATCAGTTCGTGATTGGCCGCCAGCTCCGCGGTGCTACGGCAATACACGGCGAAGTTGATCAGCGAGGCCCGCGTCGGCGCATTGCCGCCGGTGTCCCAGAGTTTTTTTAACTCCCGGTTGATCTGACCGATGGGGACGGCGGTGCCGAGAGCGGAGAGGTCGGGCGTGGCGGACATGGCGCGGAGCTACATTCGCCGCCAGTTGCGCCCATCCCGAGCGAGCAGATCGTCGGCTTCCTTCGGCCCCCACGAGCCGGCGGGATATTCGCAGAGCGGCGGCTGCGGACCGGCGGCATGCCAGGCGTTTTCGATGAGGTCGATGAAATGCCATGCGCCTTCCACTTCGTCGCGGCGCGCGAAGAGCGTGGCGTCGCCGCTCATCGCATCGAGGAGCAGACGCTCGTAAGCCTCGGGCGAGGCTTTGCCGAAACTCGTGCCGTAATGGAAATCCATCTTCACCGGCTCGATGCGCAGGGCCGCGCCCGGCATTTTGCACTGCATGCGGAGCGAGATGCCTTCGTCGGGCTGGATGCGGATGACGAGCACGTTCGCGCCGATGTCCTCCGCGCCTTTGTTGAAAAGGACACTCGGCGCGTTCTTGAGCTGCACCGCGATTTCGGTCGCACCTTTCGGCAGGCGTTTGCCCACGCGGATGTAAAATGGCACGCCCGCCCAGCGCCAGTTGTCCACATTGGCTTTGAGCGCCACGTAGGTCTCGGTCATCGAGGTCGGCGAGACCCGATCCTCCGTGCGATAGGCTTTCACCTCCGCCCCGCCGATGGCCCCGGCGGCGTATTGGCCGCGCACGACATCGCGCGCCACGTCCTCGGGCGTCATGGGGCGGAGCGAGCGGATGACCTTCACCTTTTCATCGCGCACGCTGTCGGCGGCGAGGTCGGTGGGCGGCTCCATGGCCACGAGGCAGAGGAGCTGGAGCAGATGGTTCTGGACCATGTCGCGCAGCGCGCCGGAGCTTTCGTAATACGGCCCGCGCGCCTCCACGCCGAGCGGCTCGGCGGCGGTGATCTGCACGTGGTCGATGTAGCGGTGATTCCACAGCGGCTCGAAAATCCCGTTGGCAAACCGCAGCACCATGATGTTCTGCGCGGTCTCTTTGCCGAGGAAGTGGTCGATGCGGTAGGTGTCGCGCTCGTGAAAAGTTTTGCTGACCACGCCGTTCAGCGCCTGCGCCGTGGCGAGGTCCGTGCCGAAGGGCTTTTCCACAATGACCCGCGCCCAGCTCCCCTCCGCGGCCTTGTTCAGCCCGGCGGCGGCGAGATGCTGGAGGATGCCCTCAAATTCGCTCGGCGCGACGGAGAGATAAAACAGCCGGTTGCCGCAAGTGCCGCGCTCCTCGTCGAGCTCCGCGAGCCGTTCCGCGAGGCGCTGGTAGCCGGCGGCCTCGCCAAATTCGCTGCGGTGGTAAAAGACGCGCTCGGCGAAACTCGACCACACTTCCTCATTCAGCCCCGAGCGGGAAAACTTCCGCGCCGCCTCGTGCAACTCCGCCCGAAAGCTGTCGTCCGTCTTTTCCCGCCGCGCGAAGCCGACCACCGACAGCGCCGCCGGCAGATCGCCATCAGCGGCGATGTTGTAGAGCGCCGGGATGAGTTTGCGGAAAGTCAGGTCGCCCGATGCGCCGAAGATCACGACGCTGCACGGCTGAGGCATGGGCCGGCTGGTGAGTCCCTCGCGCAGAGGGTTCGCGGTGGGTGTGGTGGTCGCGTTCAAAGCGCGGCTGTCTTAGCGGGCCGGGCGGGCGGGGCGAAGGGAAAAGATTTCCGCCATGCTCGCAGTCATCGCTGGTCCCTCGCCGCTCTTCTCCGTCGCCGAGCACTTGTCTCATGACGCAGACTGCGTCCACTCCAGCCGTCGTCACCGGCGTTGCGATCATCCACCCATGAGCCGCCAACAATTGAAGTCCGAAACGTCCCTCCTTTCCGATTTGGAGCGTCGCGAGTTGATCGGCTACCTCCTGGCGCTTGGCCGGGAGCGCGCGCCTGGCTCCTGGGGAAAACTTGCCGCCAAACTGGAGGATCGGGATTCCGCTCACTGGGTGCCTGAGGAGCAGCTCGACCGCGTGCTCGGGCTGGATCGCCCCGAGACGTGGATCGCTACCGGCTGCTGGTGGACTGGGAGGTGATCTAAAAACTCCATCTTCTCCCCTGCTACAACCGGCGCGTGCTTCGCGATGCCCTCTCGCATGATGTCTTCTTGCTCGCGACCACGGGTTACTGGCTGGCAGTGGCCGGACCTCGCGCACCGCCCCGCAGGACGTGAGCTGAGCTGCGACACTACCCCACTGCACGCACGCGCAGGTCGCGGAGCGCGCAGAGCCCGTTTGCCTCCACGCCGCGGAGGGCGCGCGCACCGCTGGTCCGCTTCGGCCCGAAATGCTCGCGCCGGGCGGTGAAGACTTCGTTCACGAAAGTCTTCGTTCCCAGCGCCAGGCCATCGGCAAAGTAACGCACCCGGCAGCGCAGCATCTGCCAGCGGGCGAGCCGACCTTTCGCGGCCAGCACCGCGTCCACTTCCTCCGGCTTTAACCCGCGCCGCAGCGCCTGCCCGTCTTCGTCCAATCCCGTCTCCTCGCCCCGGCCAAAGAGCAGCAGCCGATACTCCGGCAGGATCGCCTTGACCGCCACGGCAGAACCCCGCGCGGCGGTGGCCACGATGCCCAGCCCGGTGCGCGCCGCTTTCACCCCGGCCACGGCCGCCGCGTAGCCGCACCAGCGGTAGTCCTTCGGATCGCCGACGAGGCCAGCGCGCACCGGGTTCAGGTCGATGTAAGCCGCCATGGTCGCCAGCGCATTACCCGCGCCTTCCACCAGCACACTCTTGAAGCGCTCCTCCCACAGCGTCCCCTTGCGCCGGTGGGTGCGGTTGAACCATTGGGTAAAGCGCTGCTTGAGCAGTTTCATAAATGCGCTCACGTCCCACATCCGCGCAAAGAAGCTCTCCCGCAGCGCCTCTGCCTCCGCCTGGGCACCCTCCGCGCGGAAGTATTCCAGCCGCTGGCGGATGGTTCCCGCGCCGCCGCCCTCGCCATAAACTTCTGTTATCAGGGCGAGCAGAGCAGCGTCACCGGGCAACTCGGTGGGCCGCTGCGGCACTTCCACGAGGACGTGGAAGTGGTTGCTCATCACGCAATAGGTGACCACCCGCACTCCGCAGAAGCGCTCGTAGAGCCGCATGAACTCGATGAACTGCTCCTTCTCCTCCGGCCCAAAGACGAACTGCCGGTCCACGACCCGCGAGATGCAGTGGTAGTAGGCGAGCGGATGTTCCGGCGGGGCTTTGAAACGGGGACGGCGCATGGCGTGGGATGAAAAAGCAGGACGGCGGGGCGGTCAACAGCTTTCTTTTATAAATGACCTGTCCCTTTATTTTAGCGACCTGTCCCTTTATTTTGCGGTGCAGAGCGCCCTCAGCTACCGGCCGGATCTGATCATCCTCGACTACGTCATGCCGGTGATGGACGGCGGCGACGTGGTGTCCAAATTGCAGGAGAATTCCTTCCTCCGAACCATCCCGGTGGTGATGGTAACCGCCCTCGTCTCCAATCGTGAGATGGGCTCCCAAGGCAGCGTCCACGCCGGCGGCCAACTCATGCTCGCCAAACCCATCAGTTTCCCCAATCTCCTGCGCTCCATCGAGGCGCAGTTTGCGGAGGCCAGCTAAAGCGGGGGCGGGGTGGCTTCCGGGGAGCGCGCTCATCCTGAGCGCTGGTCGCGGCATTCTGCCGCGACGGACTTTCCTGCCGCGCCGCATCCGGGACCAGCCGTCCATGCCGGGAAAGGTCATGGAAGTGCGTTTCGGCGGAACGCTGAAACAAGCGCCCAGGATGAGCGCGTCCCTATTTCCTCGCGGCTTCAGCGGCGCGGTAGTTTTCCACGACTCGGGTGAAATACGGACGCACCTTCCGTCCTCCGCGTTCCACCCAATGCTCTTCAATTTCGCCGACCCGGCCGGCCCGCTCGCGGATGCGGCGCCGGTCCAGATCGCTGCGGGTAAAGCTGACCAGCAGGAGAGTCGCGCCCTCCAGGTCGCGCGGCGGGAACCAGAACTCATACATCAGCGCGCGCCCGCCGAAGAGATGCGCCCCGGTGGTTTCGCGGACGGCCTGGCGCGGCCGCGAGTGGTAAAACGCGGCTTCGCTGGCGATGAAGTTTTTGTCCAGAGCCACGAGCAAGACGCGGTCGTCCGCCGGCGGAGGAATGGCGGCCCGGCGCGCCTCGATCGCCCGGCCCATCTCGGACCAGCCGACGGGCAATAGCTCCATGTTTGGCGCGTAGCCGAGGCCGGGCAGACCGAAAGTGAGATAAGTCAAAAACGTCGCGTGAACGACCACCAGCAGCGCAATCGTGGCGACCCACGCGCGACGGAGCCCGCCCGCGGGCTGATCGGCGAGGGCGACTAGGCTGGCGGCCACGGCGGGAATCACGGCCAGCCAGAGCGGGCCGGTCCAGTTCAGCTTCACGCGGTGCGTGAGGCTAAAAAGCAGGAAGACGGCAAGCGGGGCGAGGGTGTAGATGCGCGCGAACCAGCGGCGGCGCAGGTCATCGGACGGCGCCCCGCGCAGCGCGCGCCAGACCAGCAGCATGAGGACCGGCGTGAGCAGGACGAGGATCGAGGCGAGCAACTCATGCGTGGAAAAGCGCCGCGCCACGGCGACGCGATCGGCACTCTGAAAGGCAAAGGAAGCCCACTGGTGCCGCGCATTCCAAATGATGACCGGCGAGAAAATGACGATGGCCAAAAGGACCGCCCCATACGGCGCGGGATGCCGCCACCAGCGGCGCGCGCGGGCGTCCACCGTGATGAAGATCAGCGTCGCGGGACCGAGCAGGGCGATGGTGTATTTCGAGAGCATCCCGAGGCCGAGACAAACGCCCAGACCCAGCCAGGCGCCGGCCTTTTCCTGCAGCAGGGCGCGCGCGAGAAAATAGAGCGCCCCGGCCCAGCACGCGGTGAGCGGGGCGTCGGGCGTGATCATGAAACCGGTGAGAAAAAAGAACGGCAGCAACTGCACGAGCAGGACGGCCATCCAGCCGGCGCGGGCATCGAAGAGCAGCGTGGTGAGGCGAAAGGTGAAGAACGCGGTGACCAGCGAGCAGAGCACCACGCCGAGGCGCACGCCGAATTCGCTGTCGCCGAAAAGCGCGGTGCCCGCATGGATCAGCCAGGCGACCATCGGCGGGTGATCGAGATAGCCGGTGTCGAGATGCGCGGCGTAGTTCCAGTAGTAGGCTTCCTCCGGAAAAAGGTCAGGCTGGCCGAGGAAGGCGACGCGCAGCAGAAACAGCGCGACGGTCAGGACGAGAACGCCGCGCTTCAAGCGGCCTGGACTCCCGATTGGCGACCGAGGTAGCTCTTGCAGACTGCCGCGAAAGTCTGGTCCGGCGTGATGCGCTGCATGCAGACGTTATCCCGGCAGACGGACTGCCGGTTGTTCAGCGCGCTGACACATGGGCTGCACGCGAGCCCGGCCCACAGCGCCGTATTGCGGGGCGTGAGCGCCGCGAAGAGCAGCGGCGTCTCCGGTCCGAAAAGCGTCACCGTGTGGATCGGCGTGAGCGCCGCGAAATGCGCGGGTCCGCTGTCATTCGTCACCAGCACCTCGGCCAGGCCGTAGAGCACGAGGAGCTGACGCAGCGTCGTCTCCCCCGCGAGCGAGAAGCAGCGCGGCGAGTTCACGCGGGCGACCATTTCCCGGGCTTTCGCGGCTTCATTTTTGGCGCCCGTAAAGGCGATGAACACCTCCGGAAAACGCACCAGCAAACGCTGCGCGACCTCGAGGTAACTCTCCAGACTCCAGCGCCGCAGCGGGATCAGGTCGCTCGCATTCGCATTGAGCAGGATGAGCGGCGGCGTGAGGGGCTGCCCGGTGAAACGCGCGAGCTGCTCCCGCACTTCGCGAATCTCCGCCGGTGCCGCGGAGAAAATCGGGAGCGGGTCCGGCGCGCTGTCCGGCGTCAGGTCGAAACGCGGGAGGCTCTCGGGATTCGCCTCCAGCGCGCTGACCAGCGACGCGAAGGTTTGCATGGTATGAAGGTGCGGATTGTAACGCACCCGGTGCGTCATCAGGTTGCCGCGATACGGCCCTTCGCCGAACCACGCGTGAAAACCCACACGCCGCGCCGCGCCGCTCGCCCAAGTCAGCAGCGCCGAGGAGCGCGCGAAAAATTCCAGATCAATCGCCGCATCCAGCCGCAGCCGGCGCAGCCGCGAGAGCACCACGGGCACCGCCCGCAGCAGACTGAAGAGGCTGTCGTGGGGCAAGGTGATGACATTCTCCGCCGGGATGACGCCCAGCGCATCGACGATGAACCGGTTGTCCTCAAAGACCGCCATGAAAACCCGTTCGCGCCCCACCCGCCGCACCGCATCCTGGAGCGCGCGATGGGCGAGCACCGTCGAGCCTTGCTCCGCGAGCTTCACAAAAAGGATCGAGCGCACCGGACCGGCGGGTGGGCGTCGCGGAAACAGCGCGCGCACCGCGGTCACGGCGAAGCACAGCGGGACGCCCAGCCAGCGGTCGAGCTGCATCATTTTCTGCACGTTCATCGGAGGAAGTGGGTAGAGATCAAAGTTTTGGAAAGAGGGGTCAGGGGTCAGCGTTTGCGCGGAGCACCCATCGTTAAAGGGGTTTCGAGATTAGAGGTGGTGGTTGGCGGTGGCGACGAATTTTCCTGCGTCGATAATGGACCTGTCCCTTTATTTTGTCACCGTGCGCTCGGTGAAGTTCATCCGCTGGTTGCGGGTGCAACTCTATCTCCAGCCTCACCACGAGCCTGCCATCGCCGCCCTGCGCCAGTTATATGCGGTTTTGTAAGGGGGATTTTGGACACCGTTGTTTACAAAACTCCAAATTTCTGTCGGTATTTAGGCAAACTCGCACAGCCTCCGATCATTCGCCCGCATTCCTCCAGCCCTTTCGCGCTGAAGAGGAACTGGCGGTTGCTGATCAGGTTCCTGTCCATGCACAGCCGCACAAGCCAGCGCATTATTTTGATCTTGCGATTTTGAAAAGGAAAAGAGCAAAGAGCTAAAGGATTAAGGGAAGAAATCAGCGTCTTCTTTTGGTTACCACGCCTAATGCGCCGATGAGAGTCAACAGTAGTGCGGACGGCTCAGGAACAGCAACCACAGGAACAGCTGCGACGCGGAACCCCACAGTGGAGTACTCTGTCGTCGGGCTGGCGCCTTGGCGGAGATCCGCGGAGTGGGCGCCGGAAGTGCCCCAGGCGCCGCCGCGGAGTACCCGGTTCTCGCCAGCCGATTCGTTCGGAGCCATAAAACTGGATTCAGCCCATTCAAATACGTTCCCAGTCTGCGCCATCGTGCCGTAAGCACTCAGCCCGCCCGCGTTGGTGATTTCCGCCGGGCCGGCCTGTCCAGCATAAACCGCCGTGCCGCTCGCTGTCCACCCGCTCCCCATGGCCACCGCGACTGGGAACGTATCGCTGCCGGTCGCAAAGTCCCAGTAACCTCCTTGGAAGCCAGAGGCATTTGCACTACCGCTCTTGGTCGGATCGTAGTACGCCGCCTTATACCACTCGTCCTCGCTTGGCAGAACGTAATGGGCATTAGAATTGCGGAACGGATTCGCCGCGTTGTAGCCAGCATCTCCTGGCTCCCAGAGCGCGATGTTTTCGTTGAAGCCCGCAGTGTCAAATTGGTAAGCCGCGCTGAAACCCTTGCTCGTATTCAGCCAGTTCACAAAACGCGCCGCTTCGTTCCAACTGATGCTCGTGGCAGGGCTGTACACCGTGTGGATTTCAAAAGACATATCATTCATCGTCAGTGTCGGACCACCACTCAGCGTATTGTAGGCATTGATCATTTCTCGGCTCACCTCGTGCACACCCATGCGGTAGGTGTAGCCCACGGAGCCATAGGTGGTGTTATCCGCCGCGTTCCCGGCTGCACCGATCTCAATGAAGTCCATGGTGAAGGTGCTCGCCCCACTGCCGAAGGTATCGGCATGGGCGGCGGCGAGCGGAAGAAATAGGATGGAGAGGATGCGTAATTTCATTTGTTAACAAAAGAGCAATTCACAATCCGGATGGCAAGGGATTTATCGTGTATCTGGGGTCAGGTGCAGGGCGGTAGCCCAGAAATCTTATCGGATCGGTATTCATTGGATTTTTGAGAAATTGCTAAACAATGGCCTCAGTTTTGGCAGTTTTAGTCTGCCATGGAAACTTAAGAAAATAAAGGGACAGGTTCTTTATCGCCCTACTTGTTGCAGCACCTGCTTTAGAGTGAAGCCAAGACCGAGCCCGCCAATGAGAATGCGTGGTGCCCGATGGCCTTTGAGGTGCTGACAGCCCAGATCCGCGAGCAGGAACTCGGAACTGGTGGCCGTCGTGCTCATGAGTTGGCGGCCGTTGTGTTTGAGGAAAAATTCTCCATCATGCTCCTGCAGACTCAGGATGGATCCATCCGGGCTGCGAACCTGCCCTAAAGTAATGTTGGGTTTCACAGGGCAAATCTATTTTTGACGCATTTGGGAAATGGGAACCCCTTCTTCGCCATTGACCACCATCAGGATCTTGCAGGGTTCGGTGCCGGAATTTTTGCCATTGTGCCAGGTATCGAAGACTTCGGCGTAGGCCTGGCCGGCTTGGATGGTGGTGGATTTCCCATTCTCAAGTTCCACGGTCACCGCTCCTGAAACCACATAGGCATAACAATGGCTGGGATGTTTGTGCCAGCCGGTCTCTGTTCCCGGGGGGATTTCCACCATTAACATGCGCACTTCGGGACGGTCGGTCTTTGGGTATTGAATGGGTTGGCCGGAAGCGGTGGTGGTGGCTTGGAGCAAGGGTTTCACCCTCACTGCAGCGGCATATTCCGCCGCTTTGGGCGAAGGTTCTGCTTGGCAGAATACACTTACAAGAGCGATGGCTGTCAGGGCAATGCAGGCGGATTTGAGCATGGTGAAGGTTCATAAACTGCGCACGAGCATCCGGAAAGCGCCAACCGCAAACTTAGCCGTAACTATTTCTGCTAGGAATTTGCTTTCACGCCCGCCGCACCGGGGACGGTCAGAAAGGGGAGTGGGCGTCGGGGAGTGAGGGGGTCTGCCGACTTTCTCTCGCGGTAACAACGGCAGCCGCTGGCAGGTGGAGCAGCATTTCGAAGACCTGCTCTGCGCCGCGCTGGAGGTGGCGATGCCGAAGTGCGCCATTCTCCTGTCCACCAATTGCGCAAAGTTTGACCAAGTGGCGCTGGAGCACATGGCGCGCGTGTGCGCCAAAGGCAAACGCCGCACCGCAGACTATGCGCGCACCGGGCCGATGGTTGATTTCCCCGCTGGGGCCGGTGCCAGCACGCTGTGGATGATGGTGCGCTGAAGGTTTCCGAAAATCGCGCTGATCTACGAAGCATCTACACGGCTACCTTCTTCACGAAGCACGCTTTCAAACCAATCGCGAGCCCATCCATCTTGCAGGAGATCTCGTGATCGCCTTCCACGAGGCGGATGGGTTTGGACTTCGTACCGATCTTGAGGACCTGGGATGAGCCCTTCAATTGCAGGTCCTTAATCATCGCCACGATGTCACCATCGGCGAGCACGGCACCGTAGGCATCCTTCACCACACGCGCGGCATCGGGTGCATCCGGCGCTGTTTCCTTTGGCCACTCGTGGCCGCAGGTCATGCATTCAAAGCGGTCGGTGTGATCTAAAATGTCGTTCATCTCACACATCGGGCAGGCTGCGGTGCTCATAGTCCGGGGAGAAACACCAGACTGCGTCCGCGCACAAGCATTCACTTGGATTCCGTCACACGATTGGGAGAAATCCGCGCGGATCGTGTGATCGACTGGTCGGCGCGCTACGCTTTCTCCGATGTTGCGGGGGTCCCGATCGGCACGCTTGGACGCAAAGGCTGGCGCTCCATCTGGCGCGCGTGCTATGAGGTGTCCAATCCCGGCGACCAGGTTCCCGACTTCAATGTGACCGAGGAGAATCCCTTTGCGAAGGTGATGGACGGTCTCTTCGGCCAGATTCCGCTGCTGGGCCTGGCCACCGTGTGGCTCTTCCACCCGCGCTACGCCGCCATGTCTGCGACTGCGGGCACGCCGGCCATGCGGCTGACAAAGCTGCCCGCCTTTCTCGAAGGACGTTTCAAACTCGACCTGCGCGTCGATCTGCCCATCCGCCACCAGATGAATCTCATCCTGTCGTTCTTCATGCTGTCACTGCTGGAGCGTCGTCGCGGGTAGCGCGGCACCACGTTCGTCCGGCCTGCGTCAGATCGCGAAACACGATGATTGACGGGTTTCCCTTTCTGCTAGGAATTTGCTTTCACGCCCGCCGCACCGGGGACGGTCAGAAAGGGGGATGGGCGTCGAGGAGTGAGGGGGTCTGGGGAAGAGAGGGGCGGAGAAAGGATGATATCCGAAGGAAGAAGGATGATTGGACAGTTCCCTGTGTCTTATGCTGCCTCATTGGAGTAGCATAACTTTATTTCAGAAACCCACCATCACAGAAGCCATGACGCCGAGCGACAAGTCAGAGGTATAAGCCTGCTGACGAAGTGTTGTATTCACCACGAAGGCAGCGTTAGACGTAATCCGGAATTGCGCACCAACAGAACCCACGCCGCGCGTGCGATTGGCTTTGCGGGTTGGGCTGCTGAGGGAGAAATTATTGAAATCCGTGATGCTGCTGGTGCCTGTCATCGCGTCCTGGCTGGTCTGCACGTCATATTCCATGCCTGCTGAAGCCAGAAGACGGATGCCGTGATCAATGCGCATCGTGCCACGGATGCCCATAGTGGCAGTTGTCAATTCACGATCCATATGCCGATAGCTCAGCGGAAATTCGACACTATCCCAAGATTCTTCAGTATAGCCTTGCCGGCGCGCTGTACTGCGCCGAATGCCAGCATAGGGCAAAAGCAACACATCCTCATTCACGTTGAACCCATAGGAAATATCGGCTCCATAACCCCAGCTATGCAGCCCTGTCTTGCCCGAACCCGCCTCAGTGTTACTCAAGGAAGCTTCCCGCGTGATCCGGACATTACCATTGTGGCGCGCTGCAGAAAGGCGAACGCGGAAGCCGGATTGATCAGGATTTTCCTGCCAAACCAGGAAGCCGCCAAAAGTCGGGTCCATGCCGGTGCTGCGGATTGAAGTGCCGTAATCCATGGGGGCGGACTGATCCACAAAGGCACCCACATAAAATTCAGGCAGGAAGCGATAGGCCACGGTCAGAACCCCCGCACCATCATTAACGCTATTGCCCGAATTGCCGTAGCGACCACCCCAGGATACGCAGATGTCGTTGGCATCAAAGATGGAGCAATCGTAACTCAGCGACTCGGCAATCACCATGGTCCGATGCGTCAGGGCTGCATTCACATCAAAAGCATTCCGGTAGACCATGGTTTGAGTATTATTTGCATCGGGACCCGGCCAGAACACGAATATGAATGCCAGATCGCGATCTGAACCCCCAGGCGGAAATTCCCAACCAGACTCAAGACTATCAGTGTAATTGATGAGAAAGTTTCCTGCAGGGTAACGATCACCGGTCACTCGCCCTAGCCTGTATAGTCCGCCTGCTTGGTTACCTGTAGTCACTGTCCTCAGGATCGCAATGTACTGTGCGTTTGATACAAGCCTGACCTTGTTCATATCTACATTGATTGAGGTGTAATCTGTCGAAGTGGAAGTCGCCCGGGCCGCCGATTGCCACACGGCATCCCCAACTATGCTAGATCCTTTCCAGCGATACAGCAGCACATTATATGAAAGTGCGGATCCACTTAGATATTGCGAGTAGAAAGTTGCTGTTTTAAGGTACGGGAGCGCCGTTGACGATGTAGTGAAAGTTTGTCCAACGCTGGGGTAAGAACTACCCCACCCTGTAGCACCACCATCACCGGGCCAAAAAATTGTAGTGTCTATTGTCTGCCCGACTACTGGAGAGCACGGCACAAAACACAACACTGATAGGATCAGTGTTCTAGTAGATATTAATCTCAATTTCATTACCAAATTCCTTAGATACAGTAAAATATGAACTTGCCCGGTTTTGACGTCTCCCTTGGCCGATCGACTATGCGGCCTTTCTTTCTTCCTCGCCAAGCCCCTTTTTTTCATTTGCCTTTGCCTTCTCGAAGTTCATTGGGCTGAGATAGCCCAGCGTCGAGTGAAGGCGGCGATGGTTGCGAAAAGGGGTCCGAAAAGGGGTCAGTCCGTGCATGTGTGCAGAATTCTCACCAGCTTCGGTCGGGAACGGATGCGACAAGGCGCAACTCCGTTTCGGTGGAAGGCGGGTGATTGCGAGTACCGGGGGAGCGTCGCGGTGCGGGAGCGCAAGGGGGTTGACCGAGTGGGGTCCTGAGAACGGGCGACATTTGTTCGGGAGAAACTGCATGGGAGCGGAGAAAGGCAGAGGGCGATTGTCAACGGAAAGGTTTTTCGGCGGTGGCCGAATTTGAAGATGCCGTCGTGCTGACGGGATCATCCGCTTTGGAAGGCGGAATGAGGCATCACTGGCTGAAAACGCGGGCGGAGGCGGCGGGGAGGGATGGGCACGACAGCACACGCGCGCCGTCCGCGCTTTCCTGCTTCCCTCCCCTGCCCGCGGGCGGCAGATTCCCGGCGTGAGCTACACGGTTTTCGCCCGCAAATATCGTCCGCAGACCTTCGATGAAGTCGTCGGCCAGGACCACATCGTCCGCACGCTGAAGAACGCCATCGCGCAGAACCGGCTGGCGCAGGCGTATCTTTTTGTCGGCCCGCGCGGGACGGGCAAGACCAGCTCGGCGCGCATTTTTGCCAAGGCGCTGAACTGCATCAACGGCCCGACCGCGGACCCGTGCGGGGTTTGCCCGATGTGCCAGGAAATCGCCGAGGGGACTTCGCTGAACGTGATGGAATTCGACGCCGCGTCGAACACGCAGGTGGACAAAATCCGCGAGATCATCATCGACAACGTGAAGTACATGCCGACCGGCGGCGCGAAGTACAAGCTCTACATCGTGGACGAGGTCCACATGCTCTCGAACTCGTCGTTCAACGCGCTCCTCAAGACGCTCGAAGAGCCGCCGGCGCACGTGAAGTTTGTCTTCGCCACGACCGACGTGCAGAAGGTGCCGACGACGATCATCTCGCGCTGCCAGCGCTTCGACCTGCGGCGCATCCCCGCACCGGAAATCGCGAAACATTTGCTCTACATCGCGGGGAAGGAAAACCTCGCGCTCGCCCCGGCGGCGGCCGAGACGATCGCCCGCGGCGCGGAGGGCGGCCTGCGCGACGCGGAGTCGATGCTCGATCAGCTCGTGGCGTTTTGCGGCACGGAGATCGGCGAGGAAAACGTGCTCGAGGTTTTCGGTTTCACCGGCCAGCAGACGGTCGCGGGGTTGTGCGAGCACTTGATCGCGGCGGAGTCGGCGAAAGCGCTCGCGGTCATCCACGCGCAGGCGGAGGCGGGCAAGGATCTGAGCCGGTTGATGGCGGACCTCATCGGCCACCTGCGCAATCTGCTCGTGGTGCAGCACGATCCGCAGGGCGTGCAGGACGAACTCAGCGCCGAAGCCGCCGCCGCGCTCGCCGCGCAAAGCGGGCGCATCGGCACGGACAAGCTGCTGGAGCTGATCGAGCAATTTGCGCAGGCCGAGAGCCGGATGAAATGGGCCGCGAACAAGAAGATGCACTTCGAGATCGCCGCGATCCGCGCGATCCAGACGCTGGGCCAGGCGACGCTGACCGAGGTGCTGGACACGCTGAGCGCCATCCGCGGCGGCGGAGAAGTGCCGGCGCAGAGCGGGGCGCGGAAAGCGGAAAGCGGCGCACCGCGGCCAACGCCACTCGTGAAAGCAGCTGCGTCCGCACCCGCACCGCGCGTGTCGCTCAGCGCCTCCGTCGCCGCTTCGCTCGGCGATAAACAGCCGGTGCCCGCGCCCGTCCCATCGGTCCCATCGGTCCCCTCAGTCCCACCGGTCCCATCCACCCCGGCCGTCCGCGAGGAGCCCGCCGCGAAACCGCCCGCACCCGCGGTTTCCGCAGCGGAGCTGTGGCCGCAGTTTGCCGCCCGCGTGCGGAAAGACCGGCCGCTCATCTCCGGCTGGATCGAAGCCGGCCAGCTCGTGGACGTGACCAACGGCGTGGCCCTTTTCGCGTTTCCGCCCGACGCCGGCCTCTCGCTCGAGTCTTGTGAGCGCGCGAACAACCGGCAGTTTATCGAGGCGATGCTGAGCGAACTCGCCGGCCAAAGCCTCATCCTCAAGTGCGAAAAGCGTGCCGGGCTGACCGTCGAAAAACTCGCCCCGACCGAGGCCAAAGCTGAGCCGCCCGCCGATCCCATGGCCGCCTTCAAGGATGACCCTCTCATCCGCAAGGCGCTCGAAATTTTCCAAGCCGAAATCATTGCCACCTAAAACCAACTTACACCTATGAACCTGAAAAAAATGATGCAGCAGGCCGCGAAGATGCAGGAGCAAATGCAGAGCGCGCAGGCCGATCTCGCCGACAAATCCGTCACCGCCACCGCCGGCGGCGGCAAAGTGACCGTGACCGCGAACGGCGCGGGCGAAGTCACCGCGATCAAGATCGACAAGACCGTGGTCGATCCCGAGGACGTCGAAATGCTCGAAGACCTCATCCTCACCGGCGTGCAAAAAGCCATCGCCGAAGCGAAAGCGCTCGCCGAGTCCGAGATGGGCAAAGTCACCGCCGGGCTGGGCTTGCCTCCGGGCTTGGGTTTTTAAGCCGCGCTCCGGCGCAGCCGAAGCGCCGACCTCCGGGGCGGAGGGCAAGGTGGCGCGGCGGCGGCGTCTCGTCTCCACGGCCCGGGCGGCACGCCGTTTACACGATGCAGGATTCCCGTGAAACTGCCGCCCGTGAAACTCACCATCCTCGCGTGGCTCTACTACTGGATCGCGCTCCTCCCGCAGGTCGTGGCCGCAGAGTGGAAAACGCAGCGTTTTGACGGACGCGACTACGTCCCCCTTGAGGACGTCGCCGCCTTTTACGGCTTCCCGAAACCCGCGCCGCTCGTCCCGTCCCCGCACCCTCGCCGACTACCGCGCCGCCGCGCGGCGCGGGCTGGAAGACGAAGACTGAGCGGGCTCCGCACTCGTCCGCCTGGGAACCGACAACCAATCACCCCATCAATCCACGCCCGACACCGCACACCCAAGTCCCGCCATGCACTCACCATCCACCTTCTCCGCCCGCCGCGCCGCCCGCCTCGCGCAGCTCCGCCTGAGCCTCGCGGACTTTGAGGAAAAATTCGCGCGCAGCTCGGGACCCGGCGGCCAGCATGTGAACAAGGTCTCGACCGCCGTCACCCTCCGCCATGCGCCGACCGGTGTGGCCGTGACCGTGCAGGATACCCGTTCGCAGTCCATGAACCGCCAACTCGCGTGGGACCGCCTGCTCGACGCCATCGAAGAGGCCCGCCGGGCCGCGCGAGCCGCCGAGCGGGCCGAGGTCGCGAAAAAACGCCGCCAAAACTCCAAGCGCCCGCGCGGCGTGAAGGAGCGCATTTTGCAGAACAAGAAAAAGCGCTCGCAGGTGAAGAAACTCCGGAGCAAAGACTGGTGAAATCCCCGTCCGCGAAACCGCGCAACATCGCGCTCACCAGGTGTAACTCACCTTGTAAGTCACCGTCTTCTCCTCGTCCGGCTTGAGCGCGACTTTGAACTCGATGGTCTGCGCGTCGGTCTTGGTGAACTCCTGCGACTTCTCTTTGATCGTCCAGTTACTCCAGCGGTAGAGGTGCTCGACCACGCGGATCTCGGCGGGCTTTTTCTTCCGGTTGCGGAGCTTGATCTCGAAGGTCTCGCTGGCCCGGTGGTTGCCTTCATTGACTTGGAAATCCACGCGCTTGCGCTCACCCACGAGGTCGAAGCTGTCGCCCACGTAGAGCCGCACGAGCTTATCCTTGGACGTGTGGTCGATGTTATTCTCACCCACAAACTCCAACTGCCGGTCCTCGTCCTGCGCGTAAAAGCGCACGCGGCCTTTCGGCAGCGGGATGCCGAGTTTGTTGGCCTCGCTGTTCTTAAACTCGCGATAGACCTGCACCTTTTTGCTGCTCGTCGCGCCGTAGCCTTCGTCGCCGCCGACGTTGTGGCCGAGCTGCCAGCCGCGGTCCTTCATGATCGGGTCGTAGATGAAAAGGCGCGCGGCTTTGACCCCGGTGGCGCGGGTGAACTCGACCTGTTTGGTCTCTTTGTCTCGCAGCGTGGCCGGGCGCGCGAGGGTGTAGAGGTGAAATTCGTCGAAGGCTTTTTCGGTGACGACTGGTGCGTCTGCGACGTCGGCCATCGCCACGACCATCTCCGCTCTGGGTGCCCCGGGCTGTGGGGGTTGAACCTTGTTCACGTCGCCCGCCATGAGTTTGATCTTCGCGCCGGCAAAGGTCGCGCCGCTGGTGTTTTTCATGGTGATCCAACCGACGAGGTCGATCACGTCCTCGGCCTCGGGCGCGACAATGTTGTAGCTCGCTTCCCACGTCAGCCCGCCGGTGATGTAGGCCAGCTCGGCGTCGAGCTTCGCGGCGGCGGGCGCGTGCAGTTTCCAGGAAAGCGCGGGCTTGAGCTGGGTGTCGGCGCCGAGCGTGGGAAAGCGCGGCTCGCCGGGCAGCGAGAACTGCAGCTTGCCCTCCACCTCGATGATCGGCTGCACAGCTTCTCCTCCGGGCACATAGCCGCCGCGAACGATTTTGCCCGGGATCACGCGATCCGGTTTCTGCGTCTCCTGCGCCACGAAATTGATCGTCTGCCCCTCGAAGAGCGAGAGCAGCAGCTCCTGCGAGACGGGGTCATTGCGATAGTTCTGTTCGAGGATTTGCAGCGTCACCTTGCCTGCCGGGTCGCGCAGGATCACGGAGTCCGCCTCGACCTGCGCGGTCACGCCGGCGAAGCACACGTCATTGACGCCGGCCTTTAGCTCCAGCGGCACGGTCTCGCGCAGCACGGCGAAGCCTTGGTTGTAGATGGTGAGCGCCGGGTCGGCGGCGCGCGCCGGGAAGGTGAGGGCGGAGATGAGGGCGAGGGTTGCGAGTCGGGTGGGTAGGCTCATGGATGCATGGTGGGTTGGTGATAGGAAGGAATTCAACGGTCATTCTGCGCGGAGTGCCATGCGGGCCGGGGAACCTCCCCATTGGCAAAGACGTTCGGCAGCGCGGGACGGTCAGGGAGCGGCGACCTTCCTGTCGCCGATGGTGGCGCGCGCAGCCGTCAAGGCCCTGAGCCTGTCGAAGGGCGCCCAATCAAAAAAACGGCGAGCGCGCCAACTCACTCCCCCCGGGCCAAAGAATGGGCTGCTCCGCAGCGGGTGAGGTCGGCGCCAGGAATGTCGCCGCTCCTTGACGCCTTCCGGCTCATCCCGCCCCCAAAGCCCCGCCCGCGTACTCGGGCCCTCAAGGATGACAGGGGTGGCGGAGCGCCGGCCTTGCGGGCGCGGGGGAGTTGCCTTATCACCGTCGCCATGCTCGACATCACCAAAATCTATCTCTTCATCTTCGGAGCCCTCACCATCGCCGGCGGCGTCATGGGTTTTCTCAAAGCGGGCAGCAATGCCTCGCTCATCGCCGGCGGAGTATCCGGCGCGCTGATTCTCGGAGCCGGGTATCTCGTGGCCACCGGCAAAGTCCAACCGGGCCTCATCCTCGGTCTGGTGGCCTCGCTGGCCCTCGCGGGGCGGTTTGTGCCGGCGTTTCTCGGCACACACAAATTCATGCCCGCCGGCATGATCGCCCTATTGAGTGTCGTCGGCATCGTCCTGACCGCGCTCAGTTTGGTGAAAAAATAGCGCCCCGCTTTTCGGCCACGATGTCGCCCCGCCTCGCTCTCGCCGGCTTCGCGCTGCTCGTCCTCACCGGCTGCCCGCGTCCTCCGGCCCCGCCGCCCGGCGCCCCGGCGACGCCGACTCCCGTGCCGGCCACACCGGCGCCGACTCCCGCGCCACCCACTCCGCCGCCCGCGCCATACGTGCCCAACAAGCGCCTCGAAGTCGGCAAGATTTTCAACGGCATGAAATACGAGGTGACGCTCGAAACCGAGCACGGCACCACCGCCACGCGCGACCGCGAGGACCCCGGCAGCTACACCGCCGAGTTGACGGTGAGAGTGAAAGTGCCCAAGCCGTATCGGGAATTGGAGGAACTCAAGAGGATCAACAGCGCCCTGCCGGAGGTCCTGCCCGCGCTGCCCGTCCTGCTCGAAACGGCCAAGGTTTCCCCGATTTTCGACGAACTCTACCGGCGCAAAGTCGTGACCCTGCGCTCCAACCTGATGCGGCTCGACACCCTGCTCACGCGCCACAATTTCTACGACTGCGAAACCCTCCTCGAACTCCAGCACCCCGAGACGAAACGCCGCGCGCTCTTCATCCAGTCCGACATGGACAGCGACACCGACGGCTCCGACAGCGACCGCGTGGCCGATGTCGAGGGCGCGTCCTCGACCTTCCAACCGGCCACCAGCTACCGCTGGGCAAAGAAGACCGACAAACCGAGCAACCTCATCCCACCGCGCGAGGCGAAGATCAAAGCGTGGGAGCAGGAACTGAAAACCAACGGCCTCGCCGCCGCGCGCCGGGAAGACCTGCGCGACGCCATCGCACGGACCCGGAGCGAGATCGCCGATTTGAAAACCTTCAGCTTCCTCCTCGCGTTCGCCGATCCCTACATCGTCGTGCCGGGCGCGATGGCCTTGCGCGGCCAAACCGGTCCGTTCAAGCCCGCGGTCGGCGACTACTGCGTCGTGATCTACGGGAAGACGATCTATCCCGCGATCGTCGGCGACGTGGGGCCCATGAGCCTGATCGGCGAGGCCTCCCTGCGCCTCGGCAGGCAGATCAATCCCAACACCAACGGCAGCACCCGGGCGACGAACGATCTCAAAGTCACCTACCTCATCTTCCCCGGCACCGCGGAGAAAATGGACGTGCCCGATCTCGCGAAATGGCGCGAGCGCTGCGAAAAACTCCTCGGCGAAATCGGCGGCTACGGCGGTGAGTTGTTTACCTGGGAGGATCTCACCAAACCCAAAGCCCCACCCGCGACGCCGGTGCCGGCGACCCCGAAGCCAGCCACCCCAGCCCCGGCCGCCCCGGAGCCCTCCACACCCGCGCCGCCTTCGCCACCCGCGCCACCTTCGCCGCCAGCGCCGCCAGCGACTCCGCCGAAGCCAAACTGACGCCGGGCCGGACTCCGCCGGTTGCGGTCAGGTCAGTATTTCAAAATACGCGCGAGGAAATCGCGACACTCCGGAGAGCGCGGCGTGCCAAACAATTCCTCCGCCGGCGCGTGCTCGACAATGCGCCCGTCGGCCAGGAAAGCCACCCGATCGGCCACGTGGCGCGCGAAACCCATCTCGTGCGTGACGAGCAGGAAATCCCGCCCCTCGTCCTTCAGTTCCTCGATGACCTCCAGCACCTCCGCCGTCATCTCGGGATCGAGCGCGCTCGTGGGCTCGTCGAAAAGGAGGAGGCGCGGCTTGATGGCGATGGCGCGTGCGATGGCCACGCGCTGCTGCTGGCCGCCGCTGAGTTGGGCGGGCTTCTTGTGCGCGTGATCCGCGAGGTGGAAGCGGCGCAGCGCCTCCCGCGCGAGGTGTTCCGCCTCGCTGGCGGAAAGGCCATGCACTTTCTCCAGCGGGAGCGTGAGGTTGGCCAGCGCGGTGAGATGCGAAAAGAGGTTGAACGCCTGAAAGACCACGCCCAGCCGTCGCCGGTGCGCGCGCAGCTTTTCCTCGTCGGCGAAAGCGAGCGCCTCGCCCTCGAGCGTGACCGTCCCGGCGTCCGGCGTTTCCAGCCCGGCGATGATCCGCAGCAGCGTGGATTTTCCCCCGCCGCTCGGCCCGATCAGCGCGAGGCTGCGTGGTTCGCCGAAGTCGCCAGAGAGGCCGTCGAGCACGCGATGCGTGGCGAAGGATTTGGTGAGGTTATGCAGCACCAGTTTCATGTTTCAAACCGCGCCCGCTTTTCCAGCGACTGCGTCCAGAGCGAAATCGGCAGCGTGAGCAGGAGGTAGCCCAGCGCCACGGGCAGGTAGCTCTCGAAGTAGCTGTAGGTCTGCGAACTCACCGTGCCCGCGGCCAGCGCGAACTCCTCGATGCCGAGCACGGAGAGCAGCGACGAGTTCTTGATGATCGACGCAAACTCGCCCGCGAACGGCGGGAGGATCCGCCGGAGGGCCTGCGGGAAGATGACGTAGCGATAAGTCTGCGCGCGGGTGAAGCCGATGGCGCGCGCGCTTTCGAGCTGCGACCGGCCGACGCCGTCGATCCCGGCGCGGATGATTTCGCTGAGATACGCGCCGCTGAAGAGCGAGAGAATCACCGCGCCGGCGAGGAACCGGGAATCGCGCGGGAGCTGCTGGCCGAAGATGTACCAGTAGAAGTAAATCTGCACGAGCAGCGGCGTGCCGCGGGTGATCTCGACATAGATCCGCGCCACGTAGCGCAGTGGCAAAAAGGAACTCCGGCGCAGCAGCGCAAACGCCAGCCCGAGCAGGCAACTCAGCGGCAGGGCCAGCGCCGCGATACCGATGGTCGTCAGCCAGCCATTCCAAAAGAGCCGCCGAAAATCCCACACCGGTCCCCACGACCAGTGATAGCTCAGCGCCGCCAGCGCGCCGCTGCACACCAGGCTGAGCAGACCGAGCGCGAGCGCAAAACTGGCCGCGCGCGCCAGCGGGGAGGCGGGCGCGCGGTCATCGGCGAAAAATGCGGAGCGGAGTGCGGAGATCAAAGCGGGCGGCGGCAGCCGGTGACGATGAAAGGGAAAGCGCCGCCCGGTGCCAAGCGCCGCCGCGCCCTAGAGCGGCCAGCGAAACGCGCACCTTGTGAGCAGGCGGCGCTTTGGCGCAAACTCCGCGCGCTTTGCCCACGGCTCTCACACGCATCTTCCAGCAATTCTTTCCCCCGCCGCGCCAGCCGCTCGCGTGGCGCGCGGTGTGGCCGCTGGCGCTGGTGCTGGCGTTGTTCCTCGGCGGGTGCGCGGTTGTGGAAATGCGCGGCCTGCTGCGCTTCGCCTATCGCCCCGCGTTCTGGCTGACGCTGGCGCTGCCGTGGATTTGGTGGCTGCACGTCGCGGGGTTTTCGGGGTTGGCGAAATGGCGGGCGCTAGCGGCGCTGCTCGTGCGGCTGGTGATTGCGTGCACGTTCATCATGCTGCTGGCGGAGCCGCGGGCGGTGCGACAGTCAGATGTACTGTCGGTGGTCTACGCGCTCGATGTCTCGGATTCGATGGGCGAGAAAGTGAGCGATCAGGCGCTGTCGTGGGTCATGCAGACGGTCGCGCAGAAGCCGCCGAAGGATGAAGCGGGGTTGGTGGTTTTCGGGCGCGATGCGGCGGTGGAGCTGCCGCCGCGGGCGACGTTTCCTTTCGAGGCGATGAACTCGCGCGTGGCGAAGGACGGCACGAACGTCGCGAAGTCGCTCAGCCTCGCGGCGGCGATGCTGCCGGAGCAGAATCAGGGGCGCGTCGTGCTCATCACCGACGGCAACGAAACCGAAGGCAACGTCAACGCGCAGCTCGACGAGTTGAAAGCGCGCGGCATCGCCGTGGACGTGCTGCCCATCGCCTTTGCCTACGACAAAGAAGTGTGGCTCGAACGCCTCGATCTGCCGCGTGTGGTCAAGGCCGGCGAGACCTACGAGGCCAGCGTGCTCCTTTCCGCGCTGCAAGCGGGCAAAGGCAAGCTGACGCTCGCGGAAAACGGGAAGACCATCTTTGAAAAGGAGGTCGAGTTTGAACCGGGCAAGAACCGCTTTTCGCTCCCGCTCTATCTGCGCGAGCCGGGCTACTACGAATACGCGGCGACGGTTTCCGTGCCGAAAGGCGAGGACGGCTGGGCGGAAAATAACGTGGCCATCGGCGATCTGTTTTTGCGCGGCGAGGGCAAGGTGCTCGTCGTCACCGATGCGCGCTCCGACGCCCGCGATTGGGAGCCGCTGGTGCAGGCGATGAAGGAGAGCGAGCGCATCGTGCAGGTGCGCATGGCCTACGAGTTCCCGCGCGACGCGCTCTCGCTGCTGCCCTACGACCTCATCGTTTTTGCCAACGCGCCGGCCGATGCCTTCGATCCCGTGCAGATGCAGGCGCTGCGCGATTCCGTCTATAACCACGGCACCGGCTTCCTCATGCTCGGCGGGCCGAACAGCTACGGGCCGGGCGGCTTTCACCGCAGCGCGATCGAGGAGGCGCTGCCCGTGGAGATGGACGTGAAGCAAAAGAAGGTGCTCCCGAAAGGCGCGCTCGCGATCGTCCTGCACACCTGCGAATTCGCCGAAGGAAACACCTGGGCGAAGCGCATGGCCAAGGAGGCGATGCGCGTGCTCGGCGCGCAGGATGAAATCGGGCTGATCGCCTACACTTTCGGCAACGGTAACATCAACGGTTACAGTTGGATTTTCCCGCTCACGCCCGCCGCCGAATACGAACGGCTCGTCCAGCTCATCAACAAAGCCGAACCGGGCGACATGCCGGATTTCAACACGCCGATGCAGATGGGCCTCGCCGGTTTGCAGAAAAGCGACGCCGCCGCGAAGCACCTCATCGTCATCAGCGACGGCGATCCCTCGCCGCCCACGCCCGCGCTCGTGCAGCAGTTTGTGGATGCCAAAATCAGCGTCTCGATGATCGCGATCAACCCGCACGGCGGGCAGGACATTTCGATCATGCAGTCGATCGCGCAGACCACCGGCGGGCGCTACTATTTCCCGCAAAACCCCAACGAGCTGCCGGGCATTTTCATCAAGGAAGCAAAGACCCTGAAGCGCTCGATGCTGCAAAACAAAGTCTTCACGCCCGAGGTCGAATTTCCTTCGCCCGTGCTCAAAGGCATCGACGGGCTGCCCGCGCTGCGCGGTTACGTCCTGACCACGATCAAGCCGCGCGCCGTCACGCTGCTCCGCGTGCCGCCGACGAAGGAGGAGCCGGGCGAAAGCGATCCGCTGCTCGCGACGTGGCGCTTCGGCCTCGGCACGAGCGCCGCGTGGATGAGCGACCTCGGCCCGTCGTGGGCGCAGGATTGGCTGGAGTGGGACAAATTCCGCGCGTTCGTGCGGCAGCTCGTCACCGAGATTTCGCGCGTGGAGCAAAAGACCGACCTGCGCCTGCGCGCGTTTCCGGCGGGGAGCAGCGGCGTGATTTCCGTGGAGGATTTCGCGGGTGCCGAGCGCTTCCTCGAAATGGGCGCGCGCGTCTCCGGCCCGCGCGGCGAGAGCGTGAGCGTGCCGCTGCGGCAGATTGGACCGCGGCGGTATCAGGGGCAGTTTCCGCTCTGGGGCAAAGGCCGCTACCAGGTCATCGCCGCCGCTGCGAGCGCGGGTGCCGAGACGCGACCCGAGCAGGCCGTCGGCGGATTCGCCGTGCCGTATTCGCCCGAGTATCTCCGCTTCCGCAGCGATCCGATTCTCCTCAAACAAATCGCCGAACGCACCGGCGGACGCGTCCTCAAAGCCGGCGACCTTGATCTTTACCACCCCGCCCGCACCTCCCGCGAAAGCTCCCGCCCCGTCGCCGACCTCTTCCTCATCCTCCTCGCCTGCCTCATCCCGCTCGATGTCGGCATCCGCCGCATCCAGCTCGACTGGACGGTCATCCGCGATTTTCTCTTTCGCCGCAAAACCGCGACCAGCGGCGAAACCATGGGCGCGCTCCTCCAGCGCAAGCAGCAAGTCCAGACCACCCTCCAGACCGAGCGCGCCGAACGCCCTGCGCCGGTCATTCTTCCGCCCCGCCCCGCGCAACCCCCCACCCCACAATCCGCCCCCGCACAGCCCGTCGAGCCGACTTCGCCCGCCGACCCGCAATCCACCACCGAGCGCCTCCTCGCCCGCAAGCGCAAGCGGCAGGACGACGGAAAGTAGCTTGGACTTCAGTCCAAAGTTGCGCGGGCGTTTGGACTGAAGTCCAAGCTACTTTTCGAGCGGCACCTCGTGGTATTCCAGCGCCCACTCGCGCATGAAGCGCACGCGCTCGGGGCGGATGCGGTAGATGATGAGCGCGGGATTTTCCGGCGTGACGAGGTAGCGGCGCAGCAGGGCGTTGCTGTCCCAAATCTCCCGCAGCAGGGCGGGGTCGGTGAGCACTTCAGCGACGCCGGTGATGCGCACCTGATCGTGCTGCTCGTCGAGGTAGCACAGTTCCACTTTCGGGTTCGCGGCGATCTCGTGGGTCTTGCCGTAGCTCCGCAGGTTCGCGACGTAGATCGTGAACCCGTCCACCCGCACCGGCGAGACCGGGCGCACGCGGGGTTGGTCGCCGTCGAGGGTGGCCAGTTGCGGAAATTTCGCGTGCGCGATGACGGCCTGCGCCAGCGCGGGCAGTTCGGCGGGATCGACGGAAGCAGGACCAGGCATGCCTTTCAGCGCCACTACGCGACCCGACTGCCTACGCCGGAGCGCCGCTCAGACCAGGCAGGTCGGGTGCGATCGCCGGGCCTTCCTCGCGCGTGAGCGGCGGCGGTTCGGTCGCACGCGGGCGCTTGCGGGCGACCGGGGGGGGCGGCGACTGCATCCGACCGGTCTCGATGATGTCCTTGATCTGTTTGCCATCGAGGGTTTCGAACTCGAGCAGCGCCTTGGCGATGATTTCGAGCTTGTCGCGGTTGTCGGTGATCAGTTTGAGCGCCCGGGCGTAAGCGTCATCGCACAAGCGGCGCACCTCGGCGTCGATCTGCTGCGCGGTGGCCTCACTGTATTCGCGGCCCTGGCCGAGGTTGCTGCCGAGGAAGACGGAGTCGTCGTTTTTCCCGTACTCGACCATGCCCATCTTCTCGCTCATGCCCCATTCGCAGACCATTTTCCGCGAAAGGCGCGTCATCTGTTTGATGTCCATGCCGGCACCCGTGGAAAGATCGTGCGTGTAGAGTTCCTCCGCGATCCGTCCGGCGGAAATCATCGCCAGCACGTCGAGCGCCTGTTTGCGGCCCATCGAGAGTTGATCGCCTTCGGGCAGCGACATCGTCACCCCGAGCGCGTTGCCGCGGGGGATGATCGTCACCTTGTGCAGTGGGTCGGTGTGCTCCAGCAGCACGCTGACCAGCGCGTGCCCGGACTCGTGCCAGGCGGTGGAGACTTTCTCCTTCTCGCTCATCGCCATGCTGCGGCGCTCGCGGCCCCAGCGGACCTTGTCGCGGGCTTCTTCAAACTCGGCGTTGGTGATCGCCTTCATCCCGCGTCGTGCGGCGATCAGCGCCGCCTCGTTGATCACGTTCGCGAGTTCCGCGCCGGAGAATCCGGGCGTGCCGCGCGCGACGACGGAGAGGTCCACGCCATCCGCGAGCTTCACCTTTTTCGCATGCACGCGGAGAATTTCCTCGCGGCCTTTCACGTCGGGCAGCGGCACCGTGACCTGGCGGTCAAAACGGCCCGGACGCAGCAGCGCGGGGTCGAGCACGTCCGCGCGGTTCGTCGCGGCGATGATGATCACGCCTTCCTGCGTGTCAAAGCCGTCCATCTCGACGAGCAGCGCATTGAGCGTCTGCTCGCGCTCGTCGTGCCCGCCGCCCATGCCGTGTCCGCGATGGCGGCCCACGGCGTCGATTTCATCAATGAAAATGAGGCACGGCGCGGCTTTTTTCCCCTGCTCAAACATGTCGCGCACGCGGCTCGCGCCCACGCCCACGAACATCTCCACGAAGTCCGAGCCGCTAATCGAAAAGAACGGCACATCCGCCTCGCCGGCGATGGCGCGGGCGAGCAGCGTCTTGCCCGTGCCCGGCAACCCGACCATGAGCACGCCCTTCGGGATGCGACCGCCGAGTTTCTGAAATTTTTTCGGATCGCTCAGGAACTCGACAATCTCCTGCACCTCGTCCTTCGCCTCCTCGACGCCCGCCACGTCCTTAAAGGTGATCTTGTTCTTATCCCGCGCCATCATCCGCGCCTTGGATTTGCCGAAACTCATCGCGCCCTTCCCGGCCATGCGGATCTGCTGGCGGAAGAAAAAATAGAGGATCACCACGAAGAGCAGCAGCGGCATGAAGATGTTCAGCAGCGCCGAAAACATCGGGGAGTTGCTGGTCTTCGGTGTGACCTTGATGCCCTTTTCCTTGAGCGTCCACTTCAGGTCGGGATCAAACTGGAGGTTGATCTGCGTCTTGAATTTCTCGGCGACTGGCTTTGGTCCCGTGCTGTCGGTCTTCAGGAATCCTTCGAGATAATCCGTGGGATTGCCCGGTTCGGAAATGAGGTCGATGCCCTTGTCCTTGTCGATGCGATCGCTGTCGAGCAGTTCGAGGAATTGCGGATACGGCACATCCTTCGTGCCGCCGACCAGCGGGCCGCCTTTATTGAAAACGTAGGCGCCCCCGATCATCACGATGGCGATGCCAAAGAGCATCAGCCCGCGCCAGTTGAAATTGGGATCGCCGCCGCCATTGCCATTCGGCGGGCGGCTTTGCTTCGGTGAACGAGGTTCAGGCTGGGACATAGTGGTTTCGGGCTGCTGGAAGAAAGCGGGCCGCGCAAGAGGATCGTCTCAACCTGCACAACGGATGCTTCCTACCGGCCGGGAAGCTAGGGGCTTGCCAAGTTTGGTCAACCCGGATTCAGAACCCCACAAATGCTCGCCAGAACCCTGTCGGGAGCGATTCGGAGGGTGCTTTTTATGGCTCGCTCTCATCGCTGCGAACTTTCTACTTTTGCCCCATGAAAACCCCCGCCGCCCTAGCTCTGGCACTCCTCTTCAGCCTGCCGGCGCTGCCCGCGGCCGAGCCCAAGGGCGTGGTCATCGCCAGCTATAACGTCGAAAACTATGTCGGGATCAGCCCGGTCACAGAAGGCGGACGGACGCCGGCGAAGCCCAAGACGGAAGCGGCCATCGCAGCGCTCATCCGCGTGATCAAGGAGGTCAACCCCGACATTCTCGGCGTCTGCGAGATGGGTTCGCCGGAGCGGTTCGAGGACTTCAAAAAGCGGCTCGCCGCCGCCGGGCTCGGCTACGTGGATGCCGAATACCTTCAGGCCGCGGACCCCGACCGCCATCTCGCGCTCGTCAGCCGCTTCCCCATCGTGGCGCGAAATTCGCAAGCCGACGTGCCCTTTGAACTCAACGGCCAACCGGAAAAGGTGCGCCGCGGCTTCCTCGACGTGACCATCCAGGTCGCGCCCGACTACCAGCTCCGCATGGTCGGCGCGCATCTCAAATCGAAGCTGGCTGTGGCCCAAGGCGAGGCCGTCATCCGGCGGCATGAAGCGCAGCAGTTGCGCCGGCATCTGGAGAAAATCCTCGTCCCAAACCCGGGGACGAATCTCGTCTGTTACGGCGATTTCAACGACACCAAGGACACTCCGATGTTCGCCGAGATCAGCGGCATCCGCGGCACCCCCACCTACCTCGACGACATCCCGGCGAAAGACGACTTCGGCGACCGCTGGACGCACTGCTGGAAAGCCGCCGACCTCTACTCGCGCATCGACTACCTGTTCGCCAGCCCGGCACTCGTGCGCGAAGTCGTGGCCGGCTCGGGGCGCGTTGATCGTTCGAATGTCTGGAGCGCCGCGAGCGACCACCGCGCGGTCTCGGCCACGATCATTCCCGTAAACAAAAAATGAACCTGACCACCCCACTCCGCCGGCTCCGCCCGCTGCTGGCGATCGCCGCCGCTTTTGCCCTGCACTCGGCAGCCGCGTGCGCTGGCGATGCCGGGCCGGATTGGAAAGCGATCACGGACCTGGATGCCGGGCCGCGGGAAAAACCGCCGACCGAGGAAGGCGCGCGGCTGATGATTCACGCCCACTTGGTTCGCCAGGAAAAGGCACTCCGGGCCTTCCTCGGTGCGCATCCCGAGGACGCGCGGATCTTTGAAGCGCGGCTCCGGCTGGCGCGCGCGCTGCAAATTCGCGGCGACTTCGAGAATTCCGACAAGGTGCGCGCCGAGGGCCACCGCCTGCTCGACGATTTGGAGAAAAGCGCCACGCCCGCGCAGCGCGTGGAACTCGACTTCGCCAAAGTCACGCGCCTCATGCGTAACCTCCGCGAGGTCACGCCCGCCCGGCGCGAGGAGGTGCGCGCCGCCGCCCGCAAATTCCAGGAGGCCCATCCTGCCGACCGCCGGTTGGCCGCGCTGCTCGCGGAAGTCGCCACGCTTTTCGACGCCCAGCCGAAGGTCAAAGAGGCGCTCCTCGCGGATGCCCAGCCGCTGGCCCAGGACGCCGAACTCAAGGCCCGCATCGCCGACGATCTGAAGCGCGTGCGCCTGCTCGGCGAAGTGGTGCCGCTGAGTTTCACCTCCTTGCAGGGCCGCGACATCAATCTCGCCGACCTGCGCGGCCGACCCGTGCTGATCGTGTTTTTTGCGGGCGCATCGCAGCCGTCGGTGGGCGCGATCGCGAATGTGCAGTACACGCTCACGGAGTTGCCGCCGAGCAGCGTCCACGTGCTCGGGGTGAGTCTCGATGACAAGCGCGAGGCGCTCGATGCGGTGCTCAAAACGCGGGCGCTCACGTGGCCCGTCGCCTTCGATGGCAAGAGCTGGGAAAGCCCGCTCGTCCGCGCGCTCGGCATCAACGCCGTCCCGACCGTCTGGCTCCTCGACGCCCGCGGCCGCCTGCGCTCGCTGAACGCCCTCGACGGCACCACCAGCCAGGTGCGTCTGCTCCTCCGCGAACGCTGATCCGCTCAGCGTTGCCCGATCACCCGCGCCATTTCGCGGGTTCCAGATATTTGCGATAGATCGCCTCCACCGCGCGCGTCATCGCTTCGGCGGAAAACCGGGCGCGCACCTTCGTCAGCGCCGCCGCCGCGTAACGCTGTGCCAGCGCCGGTTGCGCGATGAACTCGCCGACGCGCGCGGCGAATCCGGCACGGTCGTCCGGCGACACCAGCGCGCAGTCTTCGCCGTCGGCCAGCACTTCCTCCACGCCGTCCAGCCGCGAGGCCACGATGGGCAAACTCACGGCCATCGCTTCGAGGATGGTGATCGGCAGGCCCTCGTAGCGCGAAGTCAGCAGCAGCAGATCGAGCGCGGGATACAGCGCGCTCATCTCGGCGACATAGCCGAGGAAGCGCACCCGCGCGCCGAGCCCGAGCACCGCCGCCTGCGCCCGCAGCGCCGCGTCATCCTCGCCCGTGCCGACGATCACGAAACACGCCTGCGGATGCCGCGCCACCACGTCCGCCGCGACCTCGAGAAAGAGCGCAAAATTTTTCTGATAAGTCAGCCGCCCGATCCCGCCCACCACGAACGCATCCTCCGGGAGCGCCCACTGCTTTCGCGCCGCCGCGCGCTGCTCCGGACGCGGCTGGAAAACGGCGAGGTCGATCCCGTTGTGCAGCGTCGTCGTGCGGGCCTCGGCCACACCTTCGTGCGCCACGAGAAAGCGGCGCGTCGATTCCGAGACCGCGCAGACGTGGGTGGAAAAACGGTTCGTCCAGGCATCGGCCGCCGGCACCCAGCGGCGCGGATCGGCGAGCTTGTCGTTGCAGTGGTCGTGATTGATCCGCACCGGCACGCCGAGCAGCGCAGCCAGCGGTTTAGCGATCAGGTTCGCGCCGAGCAGATGGCAATGCACGACGGCGTAGCGCCGCCGCAGGAGCAGCGCGGCCAGCGCCGGCACGTAGAGCGGTAGCAGCCGGTGCGGCGAAAGCGCATGCACCGGCACGCCCGTCGCCACCAGCCGCTCCCAGAAAACGCCGCGACCGTGCAGGCACGCGGCTTCCACCTCGAAGCGCGTGCGGTCCGCGTGCGCGAGTAGATTCCACAGCACCACCTGCGCGCCTCCGAGGTCGAGGCTGTCGATGACGTGCAGGATGCGGGGACGCGCGGGCATCACGGTTTCAAGGCATCGAGGAACGCATCCACATTGGCCGCCGTGCCGTGCCGCGCGGCCACGTACTCCGCGCAGCGCGCCTGCATCCCGGCGAGCGCCGCGGCCTCGTCGAGCATCCGCCCGGCGGCCGCGTAAAACACCGCCGGCTCGCCCTGCGCGCACACGCCCGCGCCTTCCCGCGCGATCATCCCGTCGGGGTCCACGCGCAGCGAGAGCAGCGCCGCCCGGCCGAGGCCGGCCTGGAGAAACGTGTTTGGAAAACCCTCGTAGTCGGACGTGTTCACAAAGACCCGGGCGCGGTGGAAAAACATCTGCACCGTGTGATACGGCACCAGTGGGTGAAACTCCACATTGGGCAGCGCCGCCGCCCGCGCGCGGGTTCTCTCCCAAAATGCGCGGTCCTGTTTCAGCGGGCAGATCATGACGAAACGGCGCTCCGGCAGCTGCGCCGCGAGATCGAGAAAAAGGCCGGGCTGCTTGAGCGGCTGCGCGCTGGCGACCCACAGGAAATCCACGTCCTTCGGACTTTCACCGCCGGCTGCATCGAGCAGCAGATTCCGGTAAAAGCCCGGGCGCAGCCCGCGTTTCGTGAAACCGGCGCGCTGATATTCCGACATCGCGATCACCCGATCCACCCGCCGCAGCGCCAGCTCGTAGAGCCAGCCGCGCGCGGGAAACATCCGCCGGTAACCGCCGTCCACATCCACGTCGCTCGCCGCGATGAATGCGAGCGCGCCGCCGAAGCGCAGCTTGAGCAGCCACAGCAACCACACCCAGGTGCCCGCGCCCATGATGACCACCCACTCCGGCCGCTCCGCGCTGAACACGCGCGCCACGCGCACCAGCGCCCGCAGCGTATCGCCCAGCCCGCCGGTGTCGAAGCGCCCGCCCGTCCGCGTGCGCACGCCGTCGAGCACCCGCCCGTCCGGCTGTCCCTCATCCGCGCCGAGCAGCGCCACGTCGTGCCCGCGCTGCGCCAGCGCCCGCGCGAGCAGTCCCATCTGGAGTTCCGCCCCACCCGAAACGCGGGTCGGATCACGATCCAAAACGAGATGCGCGAAGCTGGAGAAAAGCAGGAATTTCATCGCGTGAAACTTCGCGGCCCAAGGCGGTGGTCGGGGCTGTCGATGACGTGCAGGACGCGAGAAGGTCGGTTCATGGGCGGTGCAGAGCGGAAGCCGCGCGGGCGATGAGCGAAGTGCCGCAGCAGGCATCGACCGGTGCCAGGAGCAGCGCGCCGAGGCGCTGGGGTTTGGCGAGTGGCGCGGCGGTGAATGATTTCCAAACGTAACGGCAACCGAGCCGAAAATCCCGCGTGCCAAAGGCGTTGGCCGCCACCGCGGCGAAGTGTTCGCTGCGGACATGCTGCCGGTGCTCGTGGCCGAGGCGCGCGAACTCCCCGTCGTGTTTGGCGAGGAATCTTTCCGCGCCGGCGGCGAAGGCGCGCGCGGAGCGGAGCGGGGAAACGTGCACCCGGGCGAGCGGTTCGCGCGCGATCTCGAGGCGGTGGCGGAGCGTCATCCGCAGCACCCAATCCCAGTCCTCGTACGTCCGCAATTCCTCGTCGAGCAGGCCCACCTCCCCGACCACGTCGCGCCGGACGACCAGCGTTGTGCCATTGCCGAGGCGGCACTGGAGATGCAGCCACTCGCGCCACGACGGCGGCTCCGGCAGCGTCACGCGCGTCTCCTTTTCGCCTTCGCAGAGCCAGTATTCGCAGCCGCACAGGTCGCCGCCATTTTCCAGCAACCCGAGCTGGACCTCGAGTTTCCGCGGCAGCCATTCGTCGTCGGAATCAATCAACGCCACGAATTCCCCGCGGGCCGCGCGCAGGGCGGTGTTCCGCGCGGCGCTCGGTCCGCCATTGCGCTCATGCCGGAGGATGCGGATGCGCGGATCGGCGAATCTTTCCAACGCCACCACGGAGTCGTCGCTCGACGCATCATCCACCGCGATCAGTTCCCAGTCCGCGAACGTCTGCGCGCGCACACTTTCCACGCACCGCGCAAGCGTGGCCGCGCGATTATAGACTGGGAGAATGACGCTGACGGCCGGCGCGCTCATCCGCGAATTCTTTGCAAAAGATCGCCGCCGAGATGCCGCGCGAACATGACCGGCCAGAGCGCATTCGCGCGGAGCCCGCGCGCGGCGTAGTCCTGAAAGCGCGCCCATTCGCCGGCTCGCATCGCCCTCAGCGCCGCCTGCGCGCTCTCGCGTTCATGCCAGCGGCGGCAGCAGCGGCGAGCCTCGGGCGGCAGCTCGGACTTCGCGAGATACTCCTCGGCGATCGCGAGGCACTCCTCACGCACCTTGTTCTCCGCTGCCGGATCGGCGTGGAAAGTGAGAGAGCCGGAGTGCATGCGGTAAAGGTACACGACCCGGTCGAGCAGGGCCGCCCGCGGTTCGCTGAGGGCGACGCGCATGAGGAAATCGCGGTCGGACGCGATGCGGTAGCGCAGGTCGAGGTAGCCCACGCGGTCGTACACGCGCCGGCGAAAGAAGCGCGCGTTCGTGATGGGACTGCCATAGGTGACATTGGCGAGGGAAAGCTCCGCCGCGGTCCTGCCGGTAAAGCTGTGCCGGGTCTGGCGCTCCCCCGACTGGTCGTCCTCGAAGATTTCCGCGCCGCCATAGACCGCGTCGATCTGCGGATCGGCGAAGGCTTTCGCGACCTCGGCGAAAGTGCCCGGTGGGTAAAGATCGTCGCTGTTCAGATGCCCAATGATGTCGCCCGTGGCTGCGCGCAGACCCTTGTTGAGGGCGTCGTAAAGACTCCGGTCCGGCTCGCGAATCACGCGCAGATGCGAGTGGCGCACGAGGAGTTCCACGGTGCCATCCGTGGACATGCCGTCCACGATGATGTGCTCCACGCCATCGTGGTTTTGCGCCAGCACGCTCCCAATCGCCTCGCCCAGAAAATGGGCGCGGTTCAGGCAGGGCGTGACGATGGAGATCTGCGGCGCGGTCACGGCGTTTCGGAAAAACCGGGCGCACCGGCGATGCGGAGGAACTGACGCCCAAAGGCCGTGATCGCCTGCCCGGCGTCGCCGCTCGCGCGCGCTTCCGCAGCGGGATCGGGTCCCGGTGCGAGCGTGGCCCACCAGTCGCCCAGCGCATCGGCGAGACTCTCGGTGGACTCGCTGGCGAAGAACCGGCAGCCCGGCGGATGCTGTTCGCGATGCACCGCGATGTCGGATGCGAGCACGCGCTTGCCGAGCAGCCGCGCGTCTTCCACCACGGTGCTCCAGCCCTCAAAGAGCGACGGCTGCACGATCGCGAGCGATCGGCGCATGAGCTGGATCTGATCGCCGCGGGGAATCACGCCGAGCAGCGTGACCTGCGCCTCGCAGCCGCCCGTCCGCAGCAGGTCGAGCAGCGAGCTGTAGAAATCCGCCGCGCGATAATCCGCCGGGCTCCCCGTGCAGACGACTTGCGGGCGCACTCCGCGCGCGGCGAGGAGGCCGAGGGCGAGAAAGAGCGTGCGGTGATTTTTGTGCTGCCAGAACTGATTGCTCACCACGAAAAAGCGGTCGGGCAGGTGATAGCGATTCTGCACCGCGGCCGGATCGCCCTGAAACCAATCCGCCGCCGGAGACGTGGCGAAGCGCAGCACGCTGGCCTGCGCCTTTGCGTCGGGCCAGAAATGGCGGAAATCAGCCGCCGCAGTTTCGCTGCTGAAGACGACCGTCTCCGCCAGCCGCGCGAGCTGGACGGTGCCGCGCTCGCGGGCCGCGAGTTCCGCTTCGGTGAAAAACGCAGGCAGGTGCTTGTGCTGAAAATCGGGAATCCATCCGGCCCAGCGGTGCGGCGCGAAAGCGGCACCGAGCGGAAAGGCGATGCCGATATTGAACCGGTTTTCGTAGCTCAGCGGGTAAAAGAAATCGATCTCCCGCCGCTGCAATTCCCGCGCGAAAAAGAGGTTGCCGAGACCCAGCATCCGCTCCGGCAGGGAGCGCCGCAGCGGGAGCCGCACGAGTTCCCCGATGGCGCGGTACGCCTTCTCCCACTCCTCGCTGAGCGCGCATCCGGTGAAGATCGTCACCCGCACCTTTCCCCCGGAAGCCGCGAGGATCGCGAGGCCCAGATTGCGGATGTATTCCATCCCGCCGATCCAGTCGCCGGTGCCCTGGACGATGAGGCCGGTGTGAAAACTCTTCGTCATCGGGAAAGCTCCGCCGCGCACCACTGCGCCGTGGCCGCGATGCCGCGCTCGCGGCTGATCTGCGGCTGAAAGCCGAGGGCTTGCAGGCGCGAAATGTCGGCCCGCCAGAGCAGCGGATCGCCAGGCCGGCGCTGTCCGTCAAACTCCGGCGTGACCTTTGAGCCGAGCGCGCCGAGCAGCAGCGTCGCCAGCTCGCGGATCGTCGTTTCGGTCCCGCTGGCGAGATTGTAAATCTCCCCCTCCGCCGCCGCCCGCTCCGCGAGCACGCGCAGCCCCGCAGCCACATCGCCGGCATGAATAAAGTCGCGGCTTTCCTCCCCCGTGCCGCCGAGCGACAGGTGGCCAGTCATCAGCGCGCGACTGCAAATATCCCACAGCACCTGCCGGCGCAGGCCGGGGCCGTAGGCGGAAAAAATGCGCACCACCGCCGTCGGCAAACCGTAGATCCGGCTGAACTCCTCGCACAGCAGCTCGGCCTGCCGCTTGTGATAACCGTACGGCGAGAGCGGAGCCACCCGCTGGTCTTCCGTCACCGGCAGCGCCGCCGGGTCGCCATAGACCGCGGCGCTTGAGAGAAAGAGCATGCGGCAGCGCGGTGCGTGCAGGCGCAGCGCGTCGAGCAGCTCAAAAGTCAGCACGGCATTCGCCTCGAAATCCGGCTTCGGCTCGGCCATGGACAGCGGCACCGAGGCCCGGCCGGCGCAGTGGACGCACGCGTGAAAAGTTTCCGATCGCAGCAGCGCGCCGAGTTCCGGCGACGGCAGCTTCATCCGATGGTAGGTCGCGGCCACGCCCAGTTGCGCGTTCTCCGCGGGCACGTCGTCGATGCCCACCACGCGCCAGCCTTCCACCGCAAAGCACCGCGCGGCATAGCGACCGAGGAATCCGGCGACGCCGGTGACGAGAACGGTTTTCATGGCTTCAAAAGGAGGAAGGAAAAGATGCGGCCGGGCGTCCGGTCACGGCGCGTGAACCGCCGGAGCGATGCCGCGGCGAAACCCGGCGTGTCCGGCAGAAAACGGCCCAGCCCGAGAAAGCGCCGTGCGCATACCGCGCGCGCGCGCGCCTGACGTGCGGTTTCCGTTCCGGGGAAAAAATTCAGGATCGATTCGATCGGTCCCCACACCTCGTCGGCGATGAAGCCCGCGGCCTTTGCAGCGCCGAGGTAGCTTTCCAAAGGATGCGCATTCTCGCCGCCGTACAAATGATGAAGCGGATGCTGCGCGCGGAAGAGCGCGAGTTCGCGGGCATCGGACGCCACATGATCGCGAATCGCCAGCGCGCGAGCGCCGGGGCGCAAGATGCGAAACAGCTCCCGCATCGTCTGGCCGAGGTCCGGGACGTGATGCAAAACCTGGCGCGCGAAGACGGCGTCGAAAGACGCGTCGGCGAATGGAAGCCGCGGGCCGAGTTCGGTGAAGATCTCGACGGAAAGGCGGCCCGCCGCCTTGAGCGCCTCGATTGCGCACGCGCCGACTTCAGCGCTCGGGTCGGGTTCAAAGGCGGCCACGCGCCAGCCGTTTCGCGCGAGCGCATAGCTCGCGATGCCATTGCCCGCGCCGAGATCCAGGACGCGCCGGCCGTGGCCCGGGCCGAGCAGCCGCAGGATTTCCGCGAACTCCTCGCCCGCCGCATAGCGCTCCGCGGCGTCACTCACGGGGAGATCGAAATAGTTGTCGCGGATCGCCGCGTCATTGCCCGGCTGGGCACGGTACCAGCGCACGGCCTCTTCCCAGGAAATGCTCTGCGGTGTGGCGCTCACTGGCGTTCGCAAACGAAAAAGTAGCCCGCTCCGGCGTCCGGCTCCGTCCGCCACGACAGCGCGGCCAGCCGCCGCCGCCAGCCGAAGCGGCACCACCACGACGAGCGGAATTGTTTCACCAACCCGCTGGAATGTTTGCCGAAAAAATGCCCCGAGAACTCGCTGTCGAGTAGCGCCAGAACGCGCGACGCCTCCTCATCGAAATACCCGCGCACCTCGCTGACGGAGAACCCCGCCGCCGCCAGTCGGCGCGTCCATTCCGCGAGATCGAACGCGTGGAAAAACGGCTGCCATTCCCGGTACGCCGCCGCGTCCGGCGCTTCGCTCGGCCACCATTCGAAATAGCGGTGATTCAAAACATTGAACGCGAACCGCCCGCCGCGCCGGGTCACCCGCGCCACTTCGGCGAGCGCGCGGTCGAGATCAGGGATGTGCTCCAGCGCGCTGTTGTTGAAGACGAGATCGAAGCTCGCGTCGTCGTAGGGCAGGCGCTTTGCGGCGTCGCACACGTCGAGCCGTCCGTGCCGCGCGAGCTTGCGCGCTTCCGCGATCGAGGGCGCGTCGAGATCGCATCCGGCGGTGAATTTGTCCCCCGGCCAGCCGAGCGACGCGAAGATGGCGTCGCCGCAGCAGTGGTCGAGCGTCGCGCCGCGCAACTCAAGCTGGGAGGCGTATTCCAACTCCGGCACGCGGCAGAGCAGGATGCTGGGGACATTGGCGTAGCGTTTCCGAAGCGGGCGGAAGAAGCGGCTTTCGCCGGCGAGGTCTTTCATGAAGGAAGGGTGTGAATCACGCGTGCGGGATTGCCGGCGACGATGGTGAAAGGCGCGACGTCGCGTGTCACCACCGCACCGGCGGCGACGATGGCCCCGCGCCCGACGCGGACTCCCTTGAGGATGGTCGCTTTACAGCCGATCCAGACATCGTCCTCGATGACGACCGGTGCGCCGGCAACTTCTCCGCGCCGGTCGCCGGCGTGTCCTCCGAGGACCGCTTCGATGTCGCCCCGGCGTGCGGTGCGATCCAGCGGGTGGCTGTCCGTGTCGTGGATGTCCACGAGGTGAGAGATGAGCACGTAGTCACCGATCTGCACGGAATGGCGCGACCAAATCCTGGTGTCGTGACCGACGTAGCTCCAGCGCCCGATCTCGATCTTTCCCCCGTCCCAGAAAAGGAGCAACTGGCCGCGGACATGGGAGTGCGCCCCGACGCGGATGCTCTCCCGCCGATGGCACAGATTGCTCACCTCGGCCTCCGGGTGCAGCCGGGCTGCGGGATCAAGCGAGGCGCAGGCCTCGCGGCTTTGCGCTCGCTCACGCGCGAGGTCGATGCGCCTCGCAAAGCGCATGAGGACTGCGTCAATCAGCCCGTGGATTTTGTCTGTGATTGCGGTCATCGGTTTCGCGCGGAAGCGCCGCTGAATCTTGCCCAGCACTGGCGAATGCGGGAGCGGAGCGGCGGCTTCAGAAAACGCCGCACGGCCTCTCTCGCCGCTTCCGATTCGCGTGGCACCGAGCGGGTCACGCGGATTTCCGCAGCGTCTGCGGAGCTGGCAAAGCGCCCGTCCTGATCCTGGCAATGCACGCCGCTGCCATCGAAACCGAAGTTTTCCACCAGGCTCCGGCGTGGAAAAAGACCGAGGCCGTCTTTCAGCAGCAGCGTGGCATACCATTGGACCGCCCAAGTGCGCAGGCGGCCCGCGGCATTGGCTTCGAGCTGTGCGGCAAAATCGTAGGCGCCTTCGAGATTGAAGGCATCCAGCAGATCCCGCTGCCTGAGTTGCGCCAGCAATTTGCCCGCATCGGGCTCAAACTGATCGAACGCCCGCCGCCACGTCGCCCAGCCCCACGAACTCGTCAGCCGGAGGAAAAACGTCTCGGGCAGCTCCGCGGCGACGGGAAACATGTAGCCGGAGACGTGCATGACTTCCGGGTCGTTTTCGTAGCAGCGCAGCGCGGAGTTCATATAGCTCAGGAATGTGGACGCGAGGCGCAGATCATCCTCCAGGACGATCACGCAGCCAGAACGCGCGAGCACTTCGCGCACGCCGTGGATGATCGAGTCTGCGAGGCCGCGGTTCGTTTCCGATTCAATAATGGTGACGCTTCCGCACCACTCCTCCTCGCGGATTACGCCGCGGACCTGCCGCACCCTTTCGTGCTCCTCCGCGGTGGCGTCGGGCTTCGCGGCGTCGGCATAGATGGAGAGTTCCGTCTCCCGCGCCTCCGCATTCGCCGCGAGACTTTCGAGCGTGCGCCGGGTGTGGGCCGGGCGGTTGTAAACAAACAGCGCGACGGGTGCGAAAGTCATGTGGCGGCCGCGGCCATCCCTCGCCCCCAGAGTTCGAGGACGAGCGCTTTGAACGAAAGCGGTGACACCACATCGCGAGGGAAGGGGCCCTCTGCCAGCGCGGCAGCGCCCGCCGGGCTCAGGATTTCCGCCTGCACCAGACAGCCATCGCGCAGGAGCGCGCCGTGCGCTGCGAACAGCGCCCGATGCCACTCGCCCACCGGCGGAGAAAAGCCACGCTTCGGGCGGTCCAGCACCTCGGGAGGGAGCAGATCGCGCAACGCACTTTTGAACCACGCCTTTGGCGGCTCGCGCAGATCCGAGCGGTGTTTGCGCAAGCCGATCACCGTCTCAACCAGACGGTAATCGAGCAGCGGGAGGCGCAGTTCGATCGAGGAAGCCATGCTCAGCCGGTCGCCCTGGGTTACTCCGTTTTCGCGCAGATACGTGTCGAAGATCAGACGCGTCACACCGATCCGCTCCTGACCCGGCGTCTGCGGCGCATCGAAAATCCGGCTCGGCCGCGACTGCGCGGCCTCCTCGCGCATCCGCCTGCCGTAGAAGCGCCGGGCACCCCTGCGCGCGGCCCGGTAGTCGCCCGAGAGATCGTAAAAGCGCGTGTTCCGACCCCGCGGCGAGAGACGGCGCAACGAGGCGATCGCACCTCTTCCCGAGAAACGCCGCTCGGCATCGAGCGCTGCATCTTTCACCCACGGGTAGCCCCAGAAAAGCTCGTCACCTCCCTGACCCTGCAGGACCACTGGCACGCCGGCTTCACGTGCCCGCCTCATGACCGCGTAATAGCCGAAGCCCGAAATGTCCGCGATCGGATCGTCGCGCCACCACACCAGGTCCGGGAAGATGCGCGTCATCTCGCCGGTCTCCAGCTCCACGTCGTGAAACGGCACGCCGAGCCGGTCGGCGAAACTGCGCGCCAGCCCGCGCTCATCATTTGCCGGACGCCCGGGATACCCCACGCTGAACGCCTCCAGCACGCCGGGATAATGCTTCGCCGCCAGCGCCGCGATCGCGCTGGAGTCGAGCCCGCCGCTCAGCGCGACACCCACCGGCACGTCGGAGCGAATCGTCAGCTTTCCCACCGTCTCCAGTTCCGCCCGGATCGTCTCCGCCGGATCGCCCTCCAGCGGGGGCGCATCTTCCATCCGCCAATACGTCTTTTCAGTGACCCGCCAGGGCTCCGTCTCGATCACCAGCAGATGCCCCGCGTCGAGCTTGCGCACCGTTTTGAGCGGAGTGCGCGGCTCGGGCACGTACTGGAAATGGAAATACTGATCCACAGCCTCGGCATCCCACTCCAAGCCGGGCATACCCGACGCGAGCAGGGCCTTCATCTCCGAGGCAAAAACCACCCGCCCCTCGCTCTCGTGGAGGTAAAGCGGCTTCTCGCCCAGCCGGTCGCGCGCGAGCAGGAGGCGGCCGCGCTTTTCGTCCCAGAGCGCAAAGGCAAACATGCCGCGCAGGTGATGCACGCAGTCTGCGCCGTGCTCCTCGTAAAGGTGAACGATGGTCTCGCAATCGCTGCCCGTGGCGAAACGATGCCCGCGCGCTTCGAGCTGCGCGCGCAGTTCCACGAAATTGTAGATCTCCCCATTGGCCACCAGCGCGATGCTCTTGTCCTCATTGAAGAGCGGCTGCCAGCCGCCGTGGACGTCGATAATGCTCAGCCGGCGCATGGCCAGCATCACCTGCGCGCTGGCAAAGCTGCCTTCGCCATTCGGCCCGCGATGATGCATGGCTTCATTCATCGCCGAGACCCGCCGTTTCCACTCTTGATCGAGGGGATCACGGGCAATGACTCCGGCTATTCCGCACATGCGGCCAAATCTTTAAGGTTTGCAGGCATCCACGATGAGGGACGTGTAGTGAAGTTCGCCCCGCTGAAACGCTTTCTGCGTGTCGAACCGAACCGACCGCAGCACCATTCCATCTTCCGGACTCCACTCCGAACGCTGGAAAGTTTCGCCTTCATCGAAGTGCTCCAAAGCCTGCGCGCGAAATCCGGCCGCTTCGAGGAGCGCGCTCAGGCTTTGCTTTGTCAGAAGCTGCTGGTGGCCATCCTTGGGAGGGGACACCTCGGCCACGTAAGCCGGATCGCGCCGAAAGCCATCCGGCACCGCGATCCGCAGCCGCCCCCCCGATTTCAAAAACCGGAAACACTCCGCGAAGGCGATGCGGCACTGCGCCTCGGTGAGGTGCTCGAAAACATGCTCGGCGAGCAGGCGGTCGATCGAACCCGCCGCAAAGAGTCGGCTCCAGTCGCGCGGTGAAGTGAGATCCAGAATCTCCCTGTCGGTGCCGATCCATCCCGGATAACTCGTGCCGCCGGCCCCCAAGACCACGCGGAGCGGCCGGGCCTTGCGCACCGCTTGCCGCAGGAGGCGGACCCGGAGGGCCGTGGACAGCTTGGCTCGGAGGGCATGCAGCGGCCGGAACGGTGCCGGGTACAGAACCGGCAGACGGCGCCACCGTCTCAGCAGAGATTCGCGGGATAGGATACGCCTTACCCGGCCATTCTCCGTTCGATGGGTCGCGTCGGTCAGATCGAAGATGTGCTTGTAGCCACCCGCTAGGCGAATGTTCTCGTCGCCCTCCGGCCCTTCCCATGCGTTCCCTGTTCGCTTCGGCACGTGCCTGTAGTCGTGATTCTGATGCACAGCCATGATGCTCTTCGTGGCATCGATCACCGGCCAGCGAAGCTTGCGTGCGTTGTAAAGGAACCAGCAATCCCAGCCTGGACGTCCCACCGCGAACGGCGGCAGTTTTTCAATAACCCCGTCCGGCGGGAACACGAAGTAATCAATGGCCGATGGAGGTTGTAACTCCCCGCTTTTCTCAACCTCGGAACGCAAGGTGCGATCCCATGCCGGGTCGTCGAAATTCAGCGGAGCCGTAAGATCGAAATTCCAGCGCCTTCCCACCATGAGGAAGCGACTCCGTTTGATTGACGCGAGCGTTTCCACGAAGTCCTTCATCAGAATGATGTCGGCGTTGACATAGCAGAGCAACGGATGGGACGCGGCCTCCGTGACCTTGGCAAAGGCCGAGTTCAGGAGCGGTGTGCCAAACTCGTTTTTCTCAATCGCCGCGAGGTGCCTGACGCCCAGTTCCGCCGCCGCCTCGGCGAGGCCTGATTCCTCGCCGCAAAGGATGACCTCGATTTGCGGATGCAGACGCGTCCAACTCCGAATCGCGTTCCTCTGGATCAGTCCGCTGTGGCCGGTGAATGGCTTTGGAATGGAAAAGAGCGTCAGCATTTTACAACGTCGGTAGCTCCGGATTTCAGGATCGAGCGATAGAGGTCAATGTAGCGCCGCGCCTGCAGGTCCGCGGAGTATTCCTCGAGGGCGATCGCCCGGCAGTTGACACCCATTCGTGAGCGCAAAACATCGTCATCTAGCAGTTGCACAATTCCGCGGGATAAGTCTCCGCTGTCTCCGGGACGGGCGAGATAGCCGGTCGTCCCTGGCCGCACAAGTTCGGAGACGCCGCCGATGTCGAATGAAACCATCGGCGTTCCACAGGCCATGCTCTCCTGAAGCACGACGGGCAGGTTGTCCGCCCGCGTAGGGAAGATGAAGAGGTCCGCGGCGGAGAAGACAATGGATTTCAAGATGTCGCCGCCGACGTAACCCAGGTTCAAGGTTTCAACCCCGGTGCTTTTCGCGATGGATTCATTCGTTCCGTCACCTATCACAATGAGGATGGTTTCCCGCTTCAAGGAAGCCGGCAGGGCGGCTAGCGCATCGAGCAGGAGATCGAAGCCCTTCCGGCGATCCGTAGTAGTCTCGGCGGCGAAAAGTAGAGCCTTTTTACCCTTCGGGATCTGCAGAACCTCGCGGCACTTTTCGGGATCCAGTGGACGGCAGATTTCTGTGTCCAGGCCGTTCGGAATGTGATGGACGGCAAATCGGTTCAGCAAACTCTGACGAGCCTGCTCGGCTAGCCATCGGCTAGGGGTCACGATTGTGAGATTGCTATTCCCGAAGATGGCTTTCTTGAGCTTCCACTCGAACCGCGTGCTGTCCCTCCGGATTGCCGGATAGGCATCCGGGTGGGGACAGGATCCGCAACCGCTTTTCCACCGCTCGCAATCGTAGCTGTAAGCACAGTGCCCCGTGAAGGCCCACATGTCGTGCAGCGTATAGACGGCCGGCCTTCCCATTGTGAGGAGGGGAAGCACCAGGTAATTGAAGTAGCCACTGTGCAGGTTATGCAGGTTTAAGATGTCCGCCTTGGTGCAGAACTCATGCGTTGGAATCCGGAACGTGCTGTACCGGTAAAGGTAGTTGAGACCGAAAAATTCTGTCACACCGCGCAGCCAGACGTCGCTCGCGCGGGCACCAGGCACATGGGTAACGCGGGGAGTCAGCGCCCGGATCGCCCCCGCCATGATGTAGGAATCGATCCCAAGTTTGAGCATCGCATCATGCAGACGCAGTCCGGCGATCGCTGCGCCGCCAGTGGCTTCGGATTGATTGATGTGCAGAACCCTCATCAGACCGGCTTGCGCGCCTCTATGAACAGAGAGTCGGCTTTGTAGATGCTGCCGTCGGCATTGGTATCCAGATTGAACGTCCGCCAGTTGGCCACATAGCTTTCGTCCGCGGCACGTTGGGTGATTTCAGAAAGGCCGGCCTTCTCCAGCAGGCGGGTGAGAGAATAGCGGTCATACATCCATTGATGCACTTCTCCGAGCGCGCGAAACCGGCCCACCTCCAGCTTCCGGTATTCACTCCCGAGGAGGAGGCGGATGAAAAACTCCCGCAACGCCCTGAAGGCCTTGGAGATCGACGCAAATCGTCTTATTTTGGTGAGCAACGAAGGGCGCTGCGGGTTGTTCTTCATACGCCGGACATGTGTCAGGACGGATTTGCGCGCTTCGTGCCCCACTCTTTCGATGACGAAGGCTTCGTTTTGGATTGTTTCGTCGCCCAGGTATTTCCCCATCTCTCCGCCGGATGTCTCCCGAACCGTTTGATCGAACAGTTCCAGCATCATCCATTCGTAGTTCTGCTCCCACAATGGGTCGCCGGATCGTGCGCGTTCCCGGGCGTCCACATACAGCCGTACGATTTGTTCGAGGTCCGGGACGACGACCCGCAGGATGCCGCCCGGCCTCAGGACTCGGACGCATTCCGCCATGAAGCGCCGGGCGTTGGCTTTCGGAAAATGTTCGAGCACATGCGAGTGGTAAACCACGTCGAACGACGAGTCGGGGAAGGGGGCGCCGAGATTCAAATCGTGCGCGATGACCCCGCCTCCGCTTGAGTAAAAGTCCACGTTCGTCCACGCCGGGTGAAACCGACCGCCGCAACCCAGGTTGAGCATCTTAACGGTTGCCGGCATTTCGAAACTGTTCCTTCCATTGCGCAATCGCCTTGCCATCAAGTGAAATCCGGGTCTCCGTCGGACCCACGATCCATCTTCTGATCGCTTCAAAATCCGCGCGTGCCGCCGTCGGCAGGCCAATGTCACCGGCCATTTCCTTGGCCCGATTATCAATCTCGATGATGAGGGAGCGCTTGCCGGAAAGCAGGCACTGAATCCCTCCGTGCAATCGCGTTCCCACGTAGTCAATGTCGGCTCCGGAGTCGAGAAACTCCCGGAATGAAGCCATTGAATGGTTCAACAGGCGCACCGGCAGTCCCAGGTCAGCAAGATATGCGGCGTCTGTCCGCCCTTGAGGCCACGCCCAGACATTCTCGTAACTGCCAATCAAGGTATTCAATAACTCGGAATCGAGATCGGGAGCTTTCGAGTAATCGGTGAGGCAGACAAGGACATCCCGGGCCTTGGACTTTGGAATCCTGTCCGGTGGCAGATCGGCAAGTGGCCATGTGGTCGGGCAGCCCGTGTTGATCACATTTGCGAATCCCGCACCCAGAAGCTTTGTCCGCGTGTATTCATCGCGGACTGAGTGCCGCCACTTCCCTGACATGGCGGCTTTCAGCATCAGCCTCGTGTAGAGATTTGGATCCACCTGGTACTGCCACCATCCGACGCCGAGCAGGATGGTATTCCGCAAACGCAGAGCTTGGAGGGGGGAGATCTTCCACTGCCTGTATTTGTTCATCCTGGACGTGAGGAGATTGGTGCCGCCAATGAAGATGAAATCTGAATCCCGTGCCGCCCTGATATGCGCCGGCGTGGGAAAGCTCTGAGTGGTAACACGATGGATGTCGCATCGCCCGAAAACCGAGTTCAGTTCCCTGTTCACGGCCTCCTGTATAATCAGGTCGCCGAGATTGGAACTCGGCGTGCCTACATGATCCTCAATGCCGGGGTCGAAGAGAAAGATGCTCACTGCGCCTTTCGGTCAAAGACCATGACCGTGTTCTGATTCGCGTCTTCGATGGCGGTCAGGTTGTATCGACGAGTGAATGCGGAGAGGAGGAGATAGATCGACTCATTGTTGACCCAGTTCAGTGATTTCCTCATTCGCAGGTCGGGGATATTTTCCAAAGTGCAGTAGGAAAGAATGACCTTTTTAAGGTTCGAGTCCTGCAGGTATTCCAAGAACCCGGGCAGGTCTGTGATGTACTCAAGCACGCCACTCAGGAAGCCGACGCTCGCCGAGAGAGGGGGCAGGGGACGCTTATTGAGATCCGCCACCAGGGTGCGTTCGTCGCGTTTGATGTAGTCGATCGGCAAGTAGGTGTTCCCATCTTTCAGAAGGGGTTCTAGCCACATCATCCCGCAGCCCAGATCGGCGACCGCGCCGGGGATGTCTATGTAAGAGGCCATCACCTCGATGCGCTTCTTCCAGCGAGTATCGAATTCCTCCTTTCGCGACCAAAGGAGCGGGGTGTTTTTTGCGGATGGTGTCCAGAGTTTATTGAACATCTTAGCGGTTTGATTGCTTGTCTTTGTACCAGAAGAGCTGGTCGGTGGAAACCCTCTCCACGAGCGGCTTTATGTCATGGCGGTTGCAATAGTCGTAAAACGCCTCCCGGCAGCCTTCCCAGTAACCGAAGTCGTCCAGGATGATGATGCCCCCTACGGAAACATGGGGGTAAAAGGTTTCGAGTACGAGCATTACGGATTCATACCAATCCGCATCGCAGTGGAGCAGGGCCACTTCTTCCGCGAGCGGTTGCTTGAAGGTGTCGTGAAACAATCCTCGCCGGATAATCAGCCTGTTTTCCGGTGTGCCGGAAGATTCTACCAGTTGCCTTACTTCCTCGACGTTTGCTTTGCCTTCGCCGACGAATTTCCGCGCTTCTGCCCCGTCTTTATCGGAGCTTTCCGGCATTCCCTCGAAGCTGTCGTATAGCCAGAGCTTCCTATTTTCCGGCAATCGCCGGGAGAGGATCGCCGCAGAGCCACCCCTGCAGGTTCCGCATTCCACAAAATCGCCTGGGACATGATGCCAGTTGAGGTAATCGCAGCGGGCTATGAGGCTGCGGAGTTTCTCCCGGCTGCAGAATGTGTAAGGGGAGACACGGTCGATTTCCTTTTCGATGCCGCGTCGGGAAGCCACGGCATTGAGCTGTGAGCGGAGTTTGGAGAGAGTGCTGCGTATCATGGCCGGAGGGGAGAACCGGGCGCGACCCAGGTCCAGAGTTGCTGGTCTGTTGTGCGATCGAGTCTTTTGACGGGTTTCGCGGGAATGCCGACAGCGATTGAATTGGGCGGGATGTCAGAGCAAACGACAGCACCGACACCGATGACCACGTCATCGCCGATCGTTACGCCGGCCATGATAGTGACGTTGATCCCACACCACACACGGTTTCCGATGACGACAGGACGGGGCTTCGGAGCCAAGGTCACGGGGTCATGATCGCCGGTCTCGATGTGCAGGCCCGCCGAGCCGATAAAATCGTCACCGATAGTCACTGGCACATGATTGATGATTTTGACGTAGTCGCCGATGGCGCAGCGGTCGCCTATCGTCAGGTTACGGGGACATAGAAGCCGGAAGGCCCTTCCAATGAACAAGGGGTCCCCGTGCTTCACCTCGAAAACTCTCAGGTAAAGCCGTCGCAAGGTAAGGCGGTCGTTCGGCATCGAAACCAATGCCTCAAGTTCCGACGCTAGGTAGAGGGCCGTTTGCAGGATCCGGCGAATCATTCCCATAACAACAATCCCGGCCCGCAGGCGCCTTTCCAGTCCGCGGCATGCGTGCGTGCCGCCATCGCGCCATCGAATGCGATTTCGAAGCTCAGCGCATTGACAAGGTGCTCGTACGCTTCCTCGTTCCGTTTTGCTAGGAGAGCGTCCAGATGGTACTTGCCAGGCCCCAGCGCGTGCGGCGGGATGATACAGCGGCTCACGGTCGCGAGGGGATCTTTGGCGGCGGCAAATTCGTCACTGGAATGCTGGACCCAGACTCCTTGCGAGTTTCGGATGACCAATCCTACGGTCAGATCCTTCTTGCCGCATGGGTTGGTTTCGAAGGTAACGACCAACGGTTGCCCGATGCTGAATGTCCCCTGGGCTGCCGGTTCCTGGGTGGCGGTGATTCTTTCGAAGTGCGGGGAAGCTGGACGCTCTTTCGCCTCATAACTGGAGGCGGAGGCGAAATTGTCGCCAATGTAGGCAGTGATAGTTTCATCAATGGATCCATCCATCACCACCCGTCCTTCCCGCAGCAGGATGCCGCGACTGCAGAGAGCGCGGATGGCGCCCATGTTGTGGCTGACGAAGAGAATCGTTCGACCTTCTCCTGCAATGCTTTCCATTTTCCCGAGGCATTTCTCCTGAAAGCGGGCATCGCCGACTGCCAGGACTTCGTCAATGATCAGAATTTCAGGGCTAAGATGTGCGGCGACGGCAAAAGCCAGGCGCACATACATTCCGCTGCTGTAACGCTTGACCGGTGTGTCGATGAACTGCTCCACCTCCGCGAAATCGACGATTTGATCGAACTTCCGTCTGATCTCCGACTGCCGCATTCCGAGGATGGTGCCATTCAGGAAGATGTTCTCGTGTCCGGTAAGTTCCGGATGAAATCCGGTGCCCACCTCGAGCAGGCTGGCAACCGAACCTTTAAGGCAAACCCTGCCTTTGGTAGGTGAGGTAATCCGCGAGAGGATCTTTAGCAGGGTCGATTTCCCGGCTCCATTGCCGCCGATCAGTCCGATCACTTCTCCTGCGCGAATTTCGAAGTTAATGCCATCGAGAGCCCAAAAGTTCTCGCCATTCCCGCGCAGCTTCTCGCCGACTTTGCTGTGCGGATCTTCCTGTCCCCGCCAGCGTGCCCAGCGGCTTTGCAGATCCTGGTAGAGCATCCGCCGGTTGATCACGCCCAACCGGTAGCGCTTGCTCACGTTCTCGACTCGGATGGCGGCGGACATGCGGGCTAGATGGTGTCGGAGAAGGTCTTCTCCACGTGATTGAACGTGATGATGCCACCGAGCAGAACGAGCACACAGACACCCGCTCCCATGGCCAGTTGCCAGATTTCCACCACGCCGGAGCCGAGGAAGGCGAAGCGGAAGGCCTCGATGATGGGCACCATGGGGTTCAGCACGAGCAGCCAGCGCCATTCCGGGGCGATTTCCGACAGCGGATAAACGACGGTGCTGCCATACATCCACAACTGTACCCCGAATCCCACGGCGACCGAAAGATCCCGGTAGCGCGTGGTGAGCGCCGAGACGAGGCAGCCGACGCCGAGGCCCAGCGCGGCCATCATCACGAGCAGCAGCGGGAGGATGGCCATGCGGAAGTTTGGAAAGACCGGCGCGCCTTGGAGCTTGAAGAAAACGAGAACGCCAAGGAACAGGCTGAATTGAATGGCGAAGGTGATGAGGTTCGTGATGACGGTGGAAATCGGAAGCACCAGGCGGGGGAAATAGACCTTTCCGAAGATGTCCGCGTTTGCGGTGAAAGTGGTGGACGTTTTTTGCAGGCAGTCGGCGAAATACTGCCACATCACCACGCCGGAGAGGTAGAAGAGCGGCGGCGGGACGGAGTCGGTGGAAATCTTGGCGATCCGCCCGAAGACGATCGTGAAGACGATGGTCGTGAAGAGCGGTTGGAGGAAAAACCACAGCGGGCCGAGCACGGTCTGCTTGTAGGTGCCCACGAAGTCCCGGCGCACGAACATGTAAATCAGGTCGCGGTACTGCCAGAGATCCCGCCAGCGGACATCGAGCCAGCCGCGTTGCGGCGTGATGACTTTCGACCACTGGCTCAGGTCTTCAGGAGCGTCCGGTGTGGCGGTGTCGTTCATGCTGCGGGGAAAAATCCGGGCAAGCTGCCGCCCTTGGTCGTTGGCCCGGCGGAGCCGGCCAGACCTGTGATGCGCCGAATGGGACGCGCGTTAGTCATGGATTTACGGGCCGCTTTTTTCCGGCAGCGGCCGGCCGGTGGATCAGGACGCGGGGGTGCGGGCCTGACGGAAGACGGCGGTGAGGCTGACCTCGATTTCGCGGGTCTGGCCGAGGAATTCGAGAAGGATGCGCACGCGCTCCTTGGCGGAGTGGAGGCCCGTGACAACGCCGTGCTGTCCGCGCAGCGGACCGGCGACGATTTCCACGTCGTCGCCCATGGTGAGTTGATAGGCCATGGTCCGCACTTCGTCGGGGCCGATGAATTCCACCAGATCGGCGATGGCGGTGTCGGACACTGTGGCAAAGCGATCGCCAAATCGGACCAGGCCGCTGATGCCGGGGCTGTAGCGCACCTGGGCATGGTGCGCGCGCAGCGGGAAGCGGGCGAAGAGGTAGTTCGGAAAGAGGGATTCGACGAACCACTTCAGCCCGGTCCGGGTGTTTTTCTGGATGCGCACGCGGGGGCAGAAAACCTCGATGCCCATGCTCCGGCGCAACTGCGCGGCGGCGATGTGTTCGTGCTTCGGTTGGGAACGGAGGCAGTACCACTGGGGGACATCGGGGTCCGTCATTTCGTCGGTGGGAGCGGACATGGCGATCATTCTAAGCGCCGAGGAACTTTAAAAGCCACGGCAACATCGCTTCGCCCTTTTCTTTCCAGTGCCGGAGTTTCGCAAGGCGGGCGCTGGCGGCGTCGCGTTCGGCTTTTGGGAGCTTCGTAAGGTGCTGCTCCATCCGGGCGATGCGCGCCGCGCCGCTGTCGAGATGGGGCTGCACCTCCTCTTTGATGAACGCGCTGGCAAACTTGCTCAGCTCGAAATCGGCCACGTAGTGATCGCGCCGGTCGCCGGGCACATAGACCGTGCGCACCGCGCCAAACGAGCGGAGCACTTTCAACCCCTGGCTCGCCGCGCCTTTGCTCATGTGCAGACGATCCATGAGCGCATCCAGCGCGAGTGGTTCCGGTGAGGCGAAAAGCAGCCCGTAAATTTCGCCCACCGACTTCGGCATCCCGAGCAGCCGGACGAAGCTGATGAAGAAATCGATGGCCTCCACCTCCAGCGGCGACATTCCGCCGGACGGCCGCCGGGCGGCGGCTTTGCGCGTGGCGAGGTTGGGGAGTTTGGCCGGCATCGGGAGGCTTTTTAGGACACCAGTCCGTTGTGTTCAAATAAAAATGAACACGATGGACGAAAAGTTTTCCCGCCGACATCCGCCCGTGCCGCGCCCACACGGCGATCCCTCTTGCTGCTGCCCGCTGCCATCGCCTTTAATGCCCAACCCAGCGCCTGCATGATCTCGATCACCGTCCCAGTTTTCAATGAAGCGGAGTCTCTCCCCGCCCTCCACGGGTCCATCCGGGAGGTCATGGTCGGGCTCTGCCGCCCGTGGGAGCTGATCTTCGTCAACGACGGCAGCACCGATGGCAGCACGGCGATCCTCGACCGCCTCGCCGCGGAGAACGCCGAAGTGAAAGTCGTCCACTTTCGCCGCAATTACGGCCAAACCGCCGCGATGATGGCCGGCTTCGACTTCGCCGGCGGCGACGTCATCATCCCCCTCGACGGCGATCTCCAGAACGACCCCGCCGACATCCCAAAATTGCTCGCAAAACTCGACGAGGGTTTCGACGTCTGCTCCGGTTGGCGCAAGGACCGTCAGGACGACGCCCTCCAGCGCAACTTCCCCAGCATCCTCGCCAACCAGCTCATTTCCTGGGTCTCTGGCGTGCGACTCCACGACTTCGGCTGCTCGCTGAAAGCCTACCGCAGCGAGGTCATCAAGGGCGTGCGGCTTTATGGCGAAATGCACCGCTTTCTCCCGATCTACGCGGGCTGGCACGGGGCAAAAATCACCGAGGTCGCCGTCAATCACTTCGCGCGGACCACCGGCAAGTCTAAATACGGCCTCGAGCGAGTGGCGAAAGTGCTGTGCGACCTCGTGGTCGTGAAGTTCCTCGACAGCTACGCCGAGAAGCCCATGTACGTCTTCGGCGGGGTTGGTGCGGTTTCGCTGCTGGTCAGCTTTCTCGCGGGCTGTTCGGCGGTTTACCTGAAATGCTTTGCGGGCAAATCCTTCATCGATACGCCGCTCCCGCTGCTCTTCGTGATGACCGCGATCACGGGGGTCATGTGCGTGCTCATGGGGCTCCTCGCAGAAATGATCATGCGCACCTTTTACGAAAGTCAGGACAAGCGCGTCTACCTCGTCCGCATGACGCGCAACCTCCCCGAGGAGGCGGGAGCAGACGCTACTTCGTCGGGACCATCAGCACCTCGCCGGGCTTGATCGTCGGCGTCTTGGTTGCCGCGGGATAATTGAGTTTCTGGATGGTCGTCGCCCGGCCCGGCGTCTTGAAAAGTGCGCGGGAGATCTTCGCAAAAGTATCTCCCTTCCTGACCGTGTAAGTGCGCGAACCAGGCAGGATCGGTGCCTTTTCCAACCGGTCTTTCCCGGTCGTGGCGGTTGCCTTTTGCGCGCGCGCCTCGGCAATCGTGCGGAGCAGTTCGGCATTCCTATCGGCCAGGCGCTTGTTCTCATCGCGCAAGCGGTTCGCGTCGGACTGCGTGGCTGGCGCGCCTTTGGTCAGCGTCGAGAGCAGACCGTTCTGGTCCTGCTTCTTGAGGGCCTTGGCGTCTTTCGCTCGCGGGCCAGTCGGGGCGAGTTCGACATAGCGGTCGAGATGGTGGATCGCGTCGAGCGGCTGCTTGAGCTTGTCCGAATAAATCAGCGCGATTTTGTAATGGGTGTCGGCGGATTTCGCCGTGCCGTCGAGAGTCGCTTCGTAGAGCGAGACCGCCGCGGCAAAGTCGCCCGTCGCGACCTTCTTCTCCGCCTTCTCGATCTTGTCCTTGGTCCCATCGTCGAAAAGCCGCGTGCAACCCGCAACGGCAAGACCCGCGCAGGCCAGGACCACGATCGTTCCGGAACGAAGGAAGCGCACCATCAGTCAGAGCGTTTCAGGCCCGCGCGTTCGAGCGCCTCGACCACAGTTTTGACGACTTTCACGCGCGCGTACCACTTGTAGTTGGCCGGCACCACGGTCCAGGGAGCGATGTCCGTGCTCGTCCGCTCGAAGGCATCCTCCGCCGCCTTGTTGTGCTCTTCCCACTTGCGGCGGTTGCGCCAGTCCTCGTCGTTGATTTTCCAGTGCTTGTAGGGATCCGCTTCGCGGCGCTTGAACCGCGCGAGCTGCTCATCCTTGGAAATGTGCAGGTAAATCTTCACGAAAATCGCCCCATCGTCCGTGAGCAGTTGCTCGAAGGAATTGATCTCGTCGTAGGCCCGCTTCCACTCCTTGTCGGTGGCGAAACCTTCCACCCGCTCCACGAGCACGCGTCCATACCATGAGCGGTCGAAAATGATGCTCTGCCCGTCGGGCGGGAGCTTGTTCCAAAACCGCCAGAGGTAGTGCCGCTGATCTTCCTCCACCGTTGGTTTCACCACCGAATGGACTCGCAGCAACCGCGGATCGAGCCGTTCGACGACGCGCTTGATCGCGCCGCCTTTGCCTGCGGCGTCGGGCCCCTCGAAAACCACGGTCAGCGTGCGCTGCGTCTCGCTTAAGGTGCGCGTGAGTTCCAGCAGCTTGAGCTGCTGTTCCTTGAGCCGCGGCTTGTAGTCCGCTTCATCGAGCGACTTGTGCTCTAAATCATCAAGACCGCGGCCCTTCTTCAGACCGTTTGGTTCACGCAGGTTTGGCATGTGCCGCGTTATAGCGGACGCACTTTTTTCCGCAAGCGGCACGTTCGCGACGCCCTTCTTTCGGTTGCGAATACAAGTTCACAGCCGAACCGAACTCGAAAAACCCGGTGGCTGGTCAGCTTATCTCACGACCGAATTAGCGAGTTACTTCCACAGGCCGGTCTCACTCGGGACTTCCAGTCCCAGCCGTGGAGTCCTGCCCCTTGCATTCCTCATTCGCCAAGTCTCTGGCGAGGACCACCCCTTTCAAGACCAGCAGCGAAATCATCAAACCGAATATGAAAATGGCGAAAACGTATTCCATGGGTCACCGCCCTTTCTTTGTGGAAACTCCGCCGGCAAGAAGGACGACACGCACACCGACCCACAGCGAGAGGATGCTGGGCACCCAGATTCCGACATAGAGTCCGTATTCGTGACTAACTAGAAACCAAAGCGAAACACTCGCCACGAAGCTCAGGAATGCTCCAATGATGAATGGGTAATCAATTTTGTGAAACATGGATATTTCCGGAATGGAGGAAAAAAAGGGGCTGGCGCAGTCGCTGCGCCAGCCCCGTAGTTTGTTATCTGTTACGGAAGCAGGACCGTGTCGATGACGTGAATGACACCGTTACTCGCGGCGACATCTGTCTTGACGACATTGGCGGCTCCGATTGTGACTTTACCCCCATCCACCTTGATCGCGGCTTCCTTTCCGTTCACGGTCTTGGCGCTCATGGTCTTGACATCCGCAGCCATTACTTTGCCGGCGACGACGTGGTAGGTGAGGATGCTGGCGAGCTTTTCCTTGTTCTCGGGTTTGAGAAGGCTCTCGACGGTTCCAGCAGGCAGCTTGGCGAAGGCTTCGTCCGTGGGTGCGAAGACAGTGAACGGACCTTTGCCGCTCAGGGTTTCCGCGAGTCCGGCCGCTTTCACGGCAGCCACCAAGGTTTTGAACTGACCGGCACCGGCAGCTACTTCGACGATGTTTTTCGCATCGGCGGCGCTGAGGGGTGGATGGGCAGGGTGAGAGCCGCGGTGAATGCCGTGGCAATAAGGATGAGTTTTTTCATGAGTTGGGATTAGTTTCTGTTTGTTGTTGTTCGGGAGCGGCAATTCGCTTCCGTGGGAGGGA
>CAIQUL010000195.1 GCA_903874975.1 uncultured Chthoniobacter sp.
GTACGGCCGTCCGCTCCGCTAGGCCAAGTTTTATTTTTGGAAAGTTTTGGCAGCCGTATTTTCCGGTGCTGCGATCTCCGTGGCCTCAGTCGGGATCGAGAACGAGGATGGAACCGTCTACGCGGTGATCACGACCGCCTTGCCGGAGGCGGGACGCTGGTCGAAGAAGTCGAAACTCGGCTCCGCATCGTCGTCGGGATCCATTCGCGGATCGCCTGCCACGGTGGCTCGATGGGCTCGAAGGTTTCGATGTCGAAGGGCGGGTCGGGTGGCGGCGGGATGTCGATGATTCCTTCCCAGAGTCCGTGGAGGCGGAGGAAGAATTGGACTTCGCCGGGGCGGACGATGGTGCCGACGCACTGCATGGTGGCCTGGCAGCAAGGGCACTGGAGCGGGTCGGTGCCCCAGACGCGGAGGATGAGGTCGCGCCAGAGGGGGCGCATGGCGCGGGCGGTGATCTTGGGCGGCGGAGGGACGTTGGGCGGTTTCGCTGCGGGCTGTTTCTCGCCGGCGGATTCCGTGAGCGCGGCGGATGGGCGTGGCATGCCGCGGCTTTTGTTCGAGTAGAGGCCGTAATAGCGGATGGTTTGCTGGCCGCGCGGCGGGATGTGGTCGATGGCGGCGGCGAGGAAGTCGGTGGCTTTGAAGACTTCGAAATTCCGCTTCGTGCGCCAACTGCGGCGGGAACGGTAGATGACAGTCTTGGTCTTGGGGTTCCAGTGGATTTTCTGGAGGGAGAACGGGGCGCGCAGCAAATACTCGGCGAGGCGCTGGCGGCCTTTGGCATCGCCCGGAGCGACGGGTTTTTCCCCGCCGTCGATGTGGAAGCCGCTGTGTTTCCAGGAGAGGAGATCGGTGACTCTTTGGGCGCTCAGGTGTTTTGCATCGCGCAGGATTTGGAGGAAGCGATTGCGGAAGAGTTCGGTGATGGGGGCGAGGCTTTCTTCCGGCATGGAGTGGAAGCGGCCTTCCTCGTCGAACAGGCCGTCGGCGGCGAAGATGTGGAGGTGCGGGTGGAAGACGAGGTAGTCGCCGAAGGTGTGGACGGCAGCGGCGGCGGCGATGCGACCACCGGGCAGACCGAGGCGGGCGCGGAAGGCGTCGCGGAGGCATTCGGTGGCGGTCTGGAAAAGGAGGTGGAGGAGGTGGCGGCGCTTGCGGAAGATGCCGCGGAGCATTTTCGGGAAGGTGAAGACGAACTGCCGGTGAGGGACTTCTTGGCAGACGGAGGCGGCGATCCACACCCCGGTCTGGCGGGTGCGGCGCTGGTGGCAGGCGGGGCAGAAGTGGCGGGACTTGCATGTGAAGGCGAGGAGCTTTTCGTGACCGCAATCGGGGCAATGGAAGCGGGTGAAGCCGGCGGCGAGATCGCCGCAGCGGAGGAAGGCGCGGACGCTGGCGACGGCCTCGGGGCGCAGCGGTCCCATGGCGCGACGGTGGTGCTTTTCGTAGCAGGCGAGAAAAGCATCCCATGCGTGCTGGACGAGTTGCCAGAGAGGCGAGGCGCGGGGGCGGCGCGGGTGGTGGATCGCGGACATGACTGCCCGTGGGAACATTCGGCGGGCCAGCCATCTCCGACGCGGGGACGAGGACCGGCTGCTCAAGCTCACGAACGCCCTTTTCACGCTCCAGCTCACGCCGAAGACCCGGTGAAAATCGGCGACGAACTCGTCGTCCGCATCACCGTGCGCACGGATCGGGACTGCATCGGGCGATCCTTCACGGCGTTCCGGCCCCGCCTGCTCGCCCACCCGCCAACCCCCGCCAACCCCCGCCGGTCCCCGCCGTCACTTTGGACTGCGGCGAAACTCCGGTCAGGACGACGGCCGGTTTTGCGAAGCGCGGCTGCTTTCCGTTTGCGGCCAGCACGCTTGGCGGGTGGCGAGTTTTCCCTTCGGCGAGATTTCAGTTTTCAGCACGGTCGCTCCCACCTAAGGTCCCGCTCCCATTTTCCAAAGACCCCGCTCGCGCGCACTGCTCACCGACTTTTTCCATTATGATTACCTGGCTCATTAAAAAGGTCATCGGCTCCAAAAACACCCGCATGGTGAAGGCGTTGGGGCCCACCGTGGACCGCATCAACGCCCTCGAGCTCGAGTATCAAAAACTCAGCGACGACCAGCTTCGCGCCAAGACGGCGGCGTGGCAGGCGCGGCTCGCCCCGATGGACGACCCGGTCGAGCAGCAGCGGGTGCTGAATGAGATTCTGCCCGAGGTTTTCGCCGCGGTGAAAAACGCCGCGCGGCGGATGGTGGGCTCCACTTTCACCGTTTGCGACCAGCCCTACACCTGGAACATGGTCCACTTCGACGTGCAGCTCATCGGCGGCATCTGCCTGCATCGGGGGATGATCGCCGAGATGGCCACCGGCGAGGGCAAGACGCTCGTCGCCACGCTGCCACTTTTCCTCAACGCGCTGACCGGACGCGGCGCGCATCTCGTGACTACGAACGACTACCTCGCCCGGCGCGACGGCGAGACGATGGGGCAGCTTTACGGATTCCTCGGGCTGAAGACCGGCATCCTCCAGCACGACCAATATCCCAACGAGCGCCGGGAGCAGTATTACCACGACATCACCTACGGGATGAACTCAGAGTTCGGCTTCGACTACCTGCGCGACAATGGCATGGCCACCTCGAAGGAGCAGCAGGTCCAGCGCGGCTACCACTACGCGATCGTCGATGAAGTGGATTCCATCCTCATCGACGAGGCGCGCACGCCGCTCATCATCAGCGGCCCGGCGACCGTCTCCACGCACCAGTACGACACCTTCAACCCGCTCGTGGATCAGCTCGTGAAAAAGCAGACGATGCTGTGCAACCGGTTCGCCTCCGAGGCCGAGGCCCTGTGGGACCAAAAGAAGGCGGACGAATACGGCCGAACGTTGGTCAAAGTGAAACTCGGCCAGCCGCGCAACAAAGGCTACCTGCGCGCGATGGAGGACCCGGAGAAGCGCAAGGTCATCGAAAAGGTGGGGCTGTCCTTTTACGGCGAGGCGCGGAAGGAGGAGTATTTCGCCCTCAAGGAGGAGTTGTTTTTCACGATGGATGAGCGCGCGCACGAGGCCGACCTCAGCGAGCAGGGGCGCACCTTCATGAACCCGGAGGATCCCGATACCTTCGTGCTGCCGGACCTCATCACGCAGTTCGCCGAGATCGACCAGGACCCGTCGCTCAGCGACGCGCAGAAGATCGAGGAAAAATCCAAGCGCCAGGCTTTCTGCGACCATCAGGCCGAGCGCATTCACAACATCTCGCAGCTCCTGCGCGCCTACTGCCTTTTCGAGAAGGACGTGCAGTATGTGGTCGAGGAAGGGAAGGTCGTCATCGTGGACGAAAACACCGGGCGCAAGATGAGCGGGCGCCGCTGGAGCGACGGACTGCACCAGGCGGTCGAGGCGAAGGAGGGCGTGCAGATCGACCGCGAGACCCAGACTCTCGCGACGATTACGATTCAGAACTACTTCCGCCTTTACCAAAAGCTCGCGGGCATGACCGGCACCGCGGAGACCGAGGCGAACGAATTCAGCGACGTGTACAAACTCGATGTCGCCGTCATTCCCACGAATCGTCCCTGCGTCCGCAAGGACATGAACGACTTCATTTACAAAACGCGGCGGGAGAAATTCAACGCGGTGGTGAAGGAGATCAGCGAGGCCCATGGCCGCAGCCAACCGGTCCTCGTGGGCACGGTGAGCGTCGAGTCGAGCGAGGTGCTCTCGCGCATGCTCAAACGCGAAAAAGTCCCGCACGCGGTGCTCAACGCGAAGTATCACCTGCAGGAAGCTGAGATCATCTCGCGCGCCGGCCAGCCCGGGACCGTGACCATTTCCACAAACATGGCGGGCCGCGGCACGGACATTAAACTCGGCCCCGGCGTGACGGATGTCGGCGGGCTTTACGTCATCGGCACCGAGCGTCACGAGTCGCGGCGCATCGACCGGCAGCTCCGCGGACGCTGCGCCCGCCAGGGCGATCCGGGGTTGTCGCGTTTCTACGTGTCGTTTGAAGACGATCTCATGCGGAACTTCGGCGCGGCGGATCGCATGACGAAAATGATGGAGCGCTTCGGTCTCGAGGAAGGCCAGGAGCTGGAGCATCCGTGGCTCAACAAATCCGTCGAGACGGCGCAGAAGCGCGTGGAGCAGCGGAACTACCTCCAGCGCAAACGTTCGCTCGATTTCGACGACGTGATGAACAAGCAGCGCGAGGTCGTCTATGGCTGGCGCAACGACTCCATCCAAACCGAGGAGCCGCGCCCGATGCTTTACGAGGTGGCCGACGAATTGATCCCGCTGAAGGTCGCGGAGTTTCTGCCGGAAGACGGCGGCGATTCGAACCCCGAGGGACTCATCCACTGGGTGAACAACACCTTCCCGCTCGGCATCACCGCGGAGGCCGCGGGTCTGTCGGAAAAGACGACGCTGGAGGTCGGGATGTATCTCCTCGACCGGGTGAAAAAGAGCTACGAGCTGAAGTGCTCGCACGAGCCCGCCGAGGCCGTGAAATATCTCGAGCGCAACATTCTCCTCAATGCCATCGACCGGCTCTGGCAGGAGCACCTTTACTCGATGGACTCGCTGCGTGAGGCCGTCTATCTCCGCGCCTACGGCCAGAAAGATCCGCTCCTCGAGTATAAGACTGAGGCCTTCGATATGTTCACCGTCCTGATGGGCGCGATCAAAAGCGAAATCCTGCATAATCTCTTCCGTTCGACGGCCAACCTCGAAGCCTTCGGTGCGTTCCTGCAAAGCCTCCCGCAGTTTCTCACTCACGCCGACGAAACCGGCGCGCCGCAGACGGAGCGGGGCGGCGGCACCGCCGTCGCCGATCGCGAATCCCCCGGCGAGCCGGAGCCAACGATCCAAGAGGCGATCTCGAACCGCACGCCGCCGGTCGATCCGGCGAAAGTCGGACGCAACGACCCGTGCCCGTGCGGCAGCGGAAAGAAGTTTAAGAACTGCTGCGGGCGGCTGGCCTAGGCCGCGCCGGATCGAAGGTCGCAGGCGCAGCGCACACGCAGCGACCGCCGGGGCAAGCGGGACGCCTGCCGATCCGGCAGGCGAAGACGCCTGCGCTCCGAGCGCTATAGGCGCGGGTGCGGGCTTATCCGCTGGCGTTGTCGCGCGCGCTTCCGTAAAACCGCGCTCCCTTTTTCCCATGCCTGCACCCCGTACCACGCCACCTGCGGCGCCGCCCCGCCAAAAGAAACTCCTCGTCGCCAACCGCTCCGAGATCGCCATCCGCGTCATGCGCGCGGCGACGGAACTCGGGCTGCGCACGGTCGCGATCTACGCCGAGGAGGACCGGTTTTCGATGCACCGCTTCAAGGCGGACGAGGCGTATCGCGTGGGCGAGGGGAAGGGGCCGGTCGGCGCGTATCTGGACATCGAGGGGATCGTGGCGGTGGCGAAGGAGCATGGCGTGGATCTCATTCATCCGGGCTACGGATTTCTGTCGGAGAATGCGCGGTTTGCGCGGGCGTGCCGGGAGGCGGGGATTGAGTTCGTGGGGCCCAAGGCGGAGCTGCTGGAACTGATGGGCGACAAGGTGGCGGCGCGGGCGCTGACGCAAAAGCTGAAGGTGCCGACGCTGCCGGGCACGGAGGATCCGGTGAGCGACCGCGGTGAGGCGCTGAAAGTCGCGGCGCAGATCGGTTTCCCGCTGATCATCAAGGCGGCGTTTGGCGGCGGCGGGCGCGGGATGCGGGTGGTCCACAAGGCCGGCGATCTCGACGCGCTGCTCGACGAGGCGCAGGGCGAGGCGGAGCGGGCGTTTGGCAATGCGGCGGTGTTTTTGGAGAAATACATTCCGCGCGCGAAGCACATCGAGGTGCAGATCCTCGGCGACCGGCACGGCGGCGTGCTGCACCTGCACGAGCGCGACTGCTCGGTGCAGCGGCGGCATCAAAAGGTCGTGGAAATCGCGCCGAGCGTGTATCTCGACGAGCGGGTGCGTCACGAGTTGTGCGACGCGTCGGTGCGGATCGCGAAAGAGATCGGCTACGACAACGCGGGGACGATCGAGTTCCTCTACGATCTCGACACGAAGGACTGGTTCTTCATCGAGATGAACCCGCGCATCCAGGTCGAGCACACCGTCACCGAGCAGATCACCGGCATCGACCTCGTGCGCTCGCAAATCCTCATCGCGCAAGGCGCGAAGCTGCACGGCGCGGAGCTGGCGCTGCCGCAGCAGGCGGACATCCCGCGCATGGGCTACGCCGTGCAATGCCGCGTCACGACCGAGGACCCGGAGAACAAGTTCACGCCGAACTACGGGAAGATTCTCACGTTCCGCCCGGCGGAAGGTTTCGGCATCCGGCTCGACGCGGGCATGGGCGACGCCGGCGCGGTCATCACGCCGTTCTACGACTCGCTGCTCGTGAAGATCACCGCCAGCGGCCAGACCTTCGACATGGCGCTCGACCGCATGGATCGCGCGCTCCGCGAGTTCCGCATCCGCGGCGTGAAGACAAACATCCCCTTCCTCGAAAACGTCATCCACTTCCCGATCTTCCGCACCGGCGTGGCGACGACGACGATGATCGACACCTCGCCGCAACTCTTCGAGTTCAAGGCGAAACGCGATCGCGCGACCAAGCTGCTCGCGTTTCTCGGCGGCGTGATCGTCAACGGTAACCCGCACGCCAAGGGCTACCAGCCCGCCGTCGCGCTCACGCCCGCGCCGCTCCCGACGTGGGACCGGAAACAGACGCCGCCCGCCGGCACCCGCCAGCTTTTGCTCGAACTCGGTCCGAAGAAATTCGCCGAGTGGACGCTCCAGCAGAAGCGGTTGCTCGTCACCGACACGACCTTTCGCGACGCGCACCAATCCCTCATGGCCACGCGCGTGCGGACCGTGGACATGGCCGCCATCGCCGGGGCCGTGGCGCGGCGGACGCCGGAGCTTTTCTCGCTCGAGATGTGGGGCGGCGCGACCTTCGACACCGCGATGCGCTTCCTCAACGAAGACCCGTGGCAGCGTCTCCGCGTGCTCCGCGA
>CAIQUL010000196.1 GCA_903874975.1 uncultured Chthoniobacter sp.
CTCCGGTAAGCTTTGGGGGATTTGTCGTTGTTCCAAACACGCTCCCAAGGGTGTTAGCCGGAACTAACTCACAGCTATCGCCAACGCTAAGTGCTATGTTGATATTGGCGGTTCCATTTGGAAGGGCCACAGTCAATTGGTTAGTCGTGTTTGCTGTGATGAGGAAGAACTTGCCGACATTGGCTGGGACGACCGTCGAGGTCTTCACCCGGACGAGGCGCGGCGCAGTGGAGGCGGCGAACTGGCCTGCAATCCACGCAGCTCCGGTGAGGGTGAACTGGCTGACGCTGTCGATCGACGCGACTGTGGAGACGTAGTCTGCAGCCGCGTAAAGGGGGATCGAGACTGTTGTATTGGAAGGGGTAGTCGAATTGACGGCCGCCGGGATGGTGCGGGTCACAAACCCCACCGGCGTGGTCGTTGCGGTGGTTTGTGCTGGGCTGACGGGGGCGATGGCGCAGAGGATCGCCACGGAAAGTGCGCGGAATTGCAGTGAGGAGATTTTCATGACACGGTGATTTTCCTCAGTTCGGCGGACTGCGCAAGCGAATTTAAATAAAAATTTACTAGGGGATTGTAAGCACCCCCTGCGTGGTGGGGGGCGGTGCGAAGATCGCAGTGGAATTTCGACCTGTATCGGACGGGCCGAAGCGCAACTTTAGCGATGTGCTGAAAAAAACTCGCGCGGCCAGGCCTCGTCGGTGGCCTCCGGGGTGAGGCTGTGCGGGGATGGTCTCCGGGGCGCTATCGAGGTCCCGGACGATCCAGCTTTCATCCGGGCGAATGGACAGCCCGCTCCGAAGGATGGCCGCCGGCGCAGGCTGAACGGCGCTCCGCAGTTTGCGCCTGCGCGCAGACGGACGCTCGGCTGGTGCCGAGGGCTATCGGGAGCGTTCCGTGGAGGCGGAGTTCGTTCCGTGCTGCGCGAGCGTCGTGGCGTGGGGGAGGCGCGCTGGGGGAGGCGCGCTGGGGGAGGCGCGCTGGGGGAAAGCGCAGCAAATTGTACTTGAGCGCACCCTGAGTCCGGCTAACTTCCCGCCCTCTCAACCGCCCGGGCGGAACGGACGAGTAGCTCAATTGGCAGAGCAAGCGACTCTTAATCGCTAGGTTCTGGGTTCGATTCCCAGCTCGTCCACTCCCTGGACCAACGCACGGGATTCCGAAGTTGGTGAGCGGACAAACCTCGACGTTGGCACGGAGGCATGGGCAAATGGTCGGGCGGGGCGCCTGGTCGTATCGACATTTGTCTTTCGCCATTCCACATTCGCCGCTCATGACCGATTCCCCACGCGCCCGTTTCCTGGCGAAGCTCGACGCCAGCCTCCGCGCGGGTGCGCTGGTGAAGCTGACGCTCAGTGCATACTGCGGCGCGGAGCCGGGCCTGCGCAATGTGTATGGCCGGGTGGTGGCGCTGCGCGACGGGCCGCACGTCTCGCTGGTCTGGCGTTACGCCACCCGCGATGTGACGAAAAATGTGCCGCCCAGCGAGGCGGGGCCGCTGCTCGGGAAGTTGCTCGGGGCGGAGTTTGCCCGCGCGCACCTTTTCACCACCACGGGCGACTGGCAGCTCCAGTGCGACGCCCAGGGCGAAGGCCGGCTCAAGGCGAGCCGCCCGGTTTTCGCCGTGGCGCCGGAGCCGGAGCACGATGTGAAAAAGCGCGCGCCACTCGCGGTGGAGCACGCGCCTTTTCTCCACGCGCTCGGCGTGACGGCGGCGACGGGCGAGGCCCGGCCCGGCATGGCGGACAAGCTGCGGCAGATTCAGCGCTTCGTGGAAATCCTCGGGCATCTCGTGGACGACTCGCCGCTGCGCGACCGGCGCGAATTGCGGGTGTTGGATATGGGCGCGGGCAAGGGTTACCTGACTTTCGCCACGGCGGCTTTTTTCCGCGACCGCGGCGTGGACGCGGAGGTCATCGGCGTGGAAGCGCGACCCGATCTCGTGGAGCTGACGAACCGCGTGGCGCGCGAATCGGGATTCGCGCGGCTGCGCTTCGAACGCGGAGCGATCGGCGATTTCGCGGTGGAGGGCGCGGTGGATTTGCTGATCGCGCTGCACGCGTGCGACACGGCCACGGACGATGCGCTGCATCAAGGCATCCGCGCCGGGGCGTCGCTCATCCTCGCCGCACCGTGCTGCCACAAAGAAATCCGCGCGCAGCTCGTGCCGCCGCCGGTGCTGCGCGAGGTGCTGCGGCACGGCATCCTCGCCGAGCGCGAGGCGGAGATCGTGACCGATGGCATCCGCGCGCTGCTCCTGGAGATTCATGGCTACAAGGCGGGCGTGTTTGAATTCATCGCGCCCGAGCACTCGGGCAAGAACCTGATGATCGCCGCGCAGCGCCGCGCGCAGCCGCCCGATCCCGCGCCGCTGCGCGAGCGGCTGCGCGAACTGCTCGCCTTCTATGGCATCCGCGAGCAGCATCTCGCCCGCCTCCTCACCGTATGATCAAATACTGGACCTGTCCCGAACTCGCCGCCCTGCGCCGGATGCGCGAACGCTTCCTCGCGGGCACCGCGGGCGCGCAGGATTACTGGCGTCTGCCCGAGGACATCGCGCTCTACGACCGCACCTTTGCCGAGCGGATCGGCTGGAAATGGGACGCCGTGCTCGCCGAACTGACCGCCCGCGCGTGGCAGCCGCAAAGCCGGCACGTCCTCGACTGGGGCTGCGGCAGCGGTGTGGCCGGGCGCCGCGTGCTCGCGCAGTGGCCGCACCTCGCATCGCTCGCGCTCCACGACCGCTCGCCGCTCGCGGTGCGCTACGCGGCGGAGAAAGCGCGCGCGGACTTCCCTCAGGTCAGCATCCGTGGGGCAGAGCCGACGCTCCCGCCGGACACGCTGCTCGTGCTCAGCCACGTGATCAGCGAACTCCCCGAGCGCGAACTCGCGCAGCTCCTCGACCTCGCGCGGCAGGCGCGGGAAATCGTGTGGGTGGAAGCCGGCACGCACGCCGACAGTCGGCGGTTGGTCGCGGTGCGGGAGTCGTTGCGCGCGGAGTTCGCCGCCGTCGCGCCTTGCACGCACCAGCGCGCTTGCGGTCTGCTCACCGCGGGAAACGCGCGGCACTGGTGCCATCACTTCGCCGCCGCGCCGTCCACGATTTTTCAGGACGCGCGCTGGATGGATTTCGGGCGCGAGCTGGGCATCGACCTGCGTAGCCTGCCCTACAGCTTCCTCGTGCTGGAGCGCCCGCGCGCCACGCCGCCCACGCCCGCCGGATTCTCTCACGTCATCGGCGAGCCGCGCGAAGGCAAAGGCCACCTCAAAGTCCTGAGCTGCCACGCGGACGGCGTCGCCGAGCTGATCCTGCAAAAGCGAGACGCCCCCGCGCTCTACCGCGCGTTGCGCAAAGGCGAAGCCACGCCGGTGCAGCGGTGGCAGGTCGTGGAGGGAAAGATCGTCGCCGCCACGGAGTTTCCGGACTCCGATCCGGCAGCGTAAGGCGAAGCTGCATGCCGCTCGCGGACCAATTTCAGCGCGTCACCGCCGGGCTTTTTTTCTGGCAGGCTTTTGACCCGGCGGTGCAAGTCGATCTCTCGTGCTGCGCGCGGCGCACCGGGCGCGGGCTGGTTTTCATCGACCCAATCCCGCTGGCCGACTCCGCGCTCGCGGAGTTGAGCGGGCGGGAGAATCCGGCGGCGATCATCCTGACCAACGCCAATCACGCGCGGGCCGCTGCGGATTTTCGGCAACGCTTTTCCATCCCGATCCTCGCGCACGCCGACGCGGTCGCGGCGCTCGGGCTCGCGGTCGACCAGGAGATCGCCGACGGCGAAACGGTGCTCGACACCTTCTCGGTGATCACGCTTCCCGGCGCCGCGTCCGGCGAGATCGCGCTCCACGCGGAGGGCGTCCTGCATGTGGGCGACGCGCTCATTCATCTCCCGTCCACCGGCTTCGCGCCCCTGCCCGACAAATACTGCACCGACCCGCGCGAACTGCGCGCCGCGCTGGGAAAACTGTTGCGGTTTCCATGTGAAGTTCTGACATTCGCCCACGGTCTGCCGCTCGTGATCCTCGCCCGCCAGCGGCTCGCCGATCTCCTCGCATGAAAGCCCGCATCTTCACGTTTCTGACCGTCATCATCGGCGGACCGATGGCGCTGCACGCGCAGGAAAAACCGGGCGGCAAGCCGGCGGTGGGCGGCCCGCGCATGCAGGTTTCGGCTCCGCTTTCCGAGCCCGCCGCCCCGACGACCGGGCCGATCAGCGATCCCGTCCAGATTGTCTCCGCATTCTTTTCGCTGCTCCAGAAGAGTTCGGTGGATGCCGCATACGCGAGCCTCACGCGCGGTTCGCGGATTGCGGAGAAACCCGAGGAGCTGAAGCTGCTCAAGGCCAAGACCCACGAAGCCATCGAGGCGTTCGGCGCGATCAGCGGCTCCGATCACGTGGATACGAAAATCGTCGGCGCGCGGCTGTTGCGCGCGACCTACGTTTCGCATGGCCGGGTGTTCCCATTGCGCTGGCGTTTCTATTTCTACAATCCCGATGGCATCTGGAAGCTGATCGACCTCCGCGTGGACGACAAACTGACGGGAATCTTCGACGAGCCCGAGGAGCGCCGGGAGCCGGACGGCAAGCCGTGATCGCGCGGCTGCTGCGCTTCATCCGCTTTTCGCACACGATCTTTGCGCTGCCGTTTGCGCTGGGTTCCATGCTCGTCGCGGCGCAGGGCTGGCCGGAGTGGAAAACGGTCGGGCTGATCTTGCTGGCGATGATCTTCGCGCGGACGGCCGCGATGCTTTTCAACCGGCTCGCCGACTGGCAGCTCGACCAGCGCAACCCGCGCACTGCCGAGCGCCACACGCTCGTTTCGCGCGGTGTCGCCATCGGATTGCTCGTGGCGAGTTCGGCGGCGTTCATCGAGACCACGGTGTGGATCAATCCGCTCTGCTTCTGGTTGTCGCCGCTCGCGCTGGTCATCGTCTTTTTCTACTCGCTGACGAAACGTTTCACGTCGTTCAGTCACCTCTTTCTTGGCCTTGCGCTGTCCGTTTCGCCCGTCGGCGCGTGGCTCGCGGTCCGCGGCCAGTTTGATTTTCCGCCGCTCGTGCTCGCGCTCGCGGTGCTGCTCTGGGTCGCGGGTTTCGACATCATTTACGCCACGCAGGATCACGAGTTCGACCGCGCCGCCGGGTTGCGTTCGCTGGTCGTGCGGCTCGGCGTGGCGCGGAGTCTCTGGTGGGCGCAGGCGCTGCATTGGTTCATGCTCGCCGTCCTCGCGGCGTTTGGCTGGTCCACGCAGCTCGGCACGCCGTTTTACGCCAGCCTCGTGCTCATCGCGGGCGCGCTCGTGTACGAACACCGCAGCGCCGCGCAGCTCGATGTCGCCGCGATCAACCGCGCCTTTTTCGCCAGCAACGCCTTCGTCGGCCTGGTCTTCGTGCTCGGCATTTTTGTCGATCAGGTGTTGCTCCGGCGGGCCTGAGCGAAACCCGGCGATCCCCTCGCCACCGAGCCGAGGACCGCCTCTCGCTCACGTTCCCGGAAATCGCCCGGCCACTCCGCGCCCAAGTCGAGCGCCAGATCGGGCACATCCTCCCGAGTTCCTGCGTCCCGAGGAACGCACCGCTTGGCTCGCGGAGCTGGAGTCGCGCTGGGGATTCCGCCGGCTCGACGGGGCGGCGCAGGATCGGCATCGCCTCCGGGTGCTGACCTTGACGGCGGACGAGATCGAAGCCGCTCTGCGCACCGCTGGATGGCACGACGCCTCGTTCCCGGCCTTGACCATCACCTTTCAATGCCCCCTGCGAATTCCCGACGACGGCCGGACTGACCAGCGGCCCGCTGGCCTCGGCGCGTTCCCCCTCCGTTCCGTGGACGACTTTCCCGCGACGGCTCCGGCCTCGTGGCTCCAGCGCGGCGGGGTCGTCATGCCCATGGATCAGAGCGAGGCGCTCTGGATCAGCTTTTCGGCGCGGTATCCGTGCGCGGTGAAAATCGCGGCGGGAAAGATCAACGCCGTCTCCGGCGCAGCGTGGGCCGCGGAGTTGCCCAGCGAGCCGCAGGATGACGCCGTCGTCCCCCGGCCAGCCGTGGCTCGATGGATTCTCCTTCGGCGCGGGTGACTCGGTCGAAAACTCAGCTTCCCCGCGCAAATACGGCGTTGCCAAGTCCTCAATTTGGCAACGAGGGTGAAAGATGTTTCAGCCCATTGGACCGCATTTGTTCGACCCACTATGCTCCAGTGCGACTCCATCAAACCGCAACGAAAAGCCAGAGCACGAAAGAACGAGTCATGAAATTTCATCCGTTGAACGCTTCCGAAAGCGAATGCCTTTCGCCCGAGTTGGCAGAACGCGGGGCTCGCGGTGAAGCAGAAGCGCAGTTTCGACTTGGCGTGTGCTACGCAAACGGCGTGGGCGTCACGAAGGACGCGCAAACAGCTGTGTGCTGGTATCGAGTAGCTGCCGAGCAGGGCCATATGCGAGCGCAGTGCAACCTTGGTCTCTGTTATGGGAGAGGAATCGGAATCGAGAGCGACGGGAAAGAAGCGGTGCGATGGTGTCGTAAAGCGGCTGATCAAGGTGACGCCCTCGCCCAGCGCAGCCTCGGTGTCGCCCATGAACAAGGCATCGGCGTCGAAAAGGACGAGCAGGAGGCCGTGCGCTGGTATCGCAAGGCAGCGGAGCAGGGCTATGCCGATGGGGAATTGTGCCTCGGTATCTGCTACGCGTTCGGCACGGGCGTCGAAAAGGATGAGCACGAGGCCGTGCGCTGGTATCGCAAAGCAGCGGAGCAGGGCTGTGCCGATGGGGAATTGCGCCTCGGTATCTGCTACGCGTTCGGCACGGGCGTCGAAAAGGATGAGCACGAGGCCGTGCGCTGGTATCGCAAAGCAGCGGAGCAGGGTGACAGTACTGCGCAATGGCGCCTTGGGCTTTCTTGCTGGACGGGTGATGGTACCGCGAAAGACGAACGAGAAGCCGTGCGCTGGTATCGCAAGGCGGCCGATCAGGGCGATGTCGATGCGGAGTGGTGCGTCGGTCTCTGCTACGCGAATGGCAGTGGCGTCGAGAAGGACGAGCACGAAGGCGTGCGCTGGTATCGCAAAGCAGCGGAGCAGGGCCATCCAGACGCGCAACACACGCTGGGAGCGTGCTACTACGATGGCATCGGCGTCGAGGAGGATGAACACGAGGCGGTGATGTGGACTCGCAAAGCAGCCGAGCAAGGCCATGCGTCGGCGCAGTTCAATCTCGGCTGGTCCTACATGACCGGCACCGGTGTTGAGCAGGACGAGAACCAAGGGCTGCGGTGGTTTCGCAGGGCTGCCAGCCAGGGGCTTCCCGAAGCGATCTCGGCTCTCAAGAAATCTGAAACCAGCACCGCACGAAGTTGCCCTATCATTAGTCGAAGCCCCGCTTACTGGAGACCTCATTGACTTTCCGAATGCGACTACGGTTGAGCGTCGGGGAATGCCGTGACATCAAGGCGACAATTCACGATTCACGGATCGACCCCGCATTGCCTCCCCCTCATCACGAAGCTCAGCTTCCCCGCACTGAAACGGCATCTGAGGTGCCCTAGCGGGCATGAGCAAACCATCGAGAATCCGCCGGGTGGTGCGTTGGTGCGCCTGGGGTTTGGTTTTCCTGCTGGTGGCTGGTGCGGGGGGAATGTGGTGGGCGCACCGGCATCTCGCGAAGCTCATCGTGGGGTCGTTCAACCGGACGTATCCGGGGCTGGAGATGACGGCCAAGGCGGCGGTGCTGAGCGGGTTCGATGAGCTGGCGCTGAAATCGGTGCGGGTGCGGGTGCGGTTGGACGGCTCGGAGGTGTTGCGGGTGCCGGCGGCGACGATGCGCTTTTCCTGGCGCGGGCTGCGCGCGCATTTCATTCGCGAGATCGTGATCGAACAGCCGCGATTCAGAGTCACCGATGCGCTGCTGGCGGCGCTGCCCGCGGGCGGCAGCGGTGGTGGCGAGACGGTGCCGTGGCGGATCGGGCATCTGGCGGTGCAAGGCGGCGTGGGTCGCGTGGATTTGGCGGCACAGCCGCGGGTGGATTTTGATTTTGCGGTGGAGCTAGGCGCGCGGGCGGTGGATGGCACCACGCCGGTGAGCCTGGCGCTCGCGGCGCTGCGCGTCCGGTTGCGCGGCGATGAGGCGGTGGTGCTGGAGATTCCGGGCGTGCAGGTGCAGGCGACGCTGGAGGGACTGCGGGCGAGGAAGGTGCGCGGGATCACCATCGCGGAGCCAAAGCTGGCCGTCACCGACGCGCTGCTCGCGGCCTTTCCCGCAGCGGCGGAAACGCCCCCGGCGGACCAACCTGCGAGTGCGCCGTGGGCGGTGCAGCGCCTGACGCTCACAGGCGGACGCGCGAGCGTAGATCTGGCGGGCGCGCCGCTGGTGCAGGCGCGCTTCGCCGCCCAGCTCGGCGACGACCTGCTGCCGCCGCGCGAGCCGGGCGAATTGCAGGCCGGCGTGGATTTTACCGACATCGCAGTGCGCGCCCGCGGCACGGGGCTGGAGCCGTTTCTCCGCGTGCCGGCGGTGCGGACAAAGTTTCGCCTCCCCGAGGTGCAGCGCGATCGGCGCGTGGCGTCGGTGCAGGTGGAAGGCTTCGACTTTCGCTTCAACAAAGCCTTCCGCGACCTCATCGCCGCCGCCGAGAAGCCCGCCCTGCCTGCGGGCGGGAAAGCCGCGCCGGCCAAGCCCGCGTCGCCCTTCCGCATCGGCGAGCTGCTCGTGACCGACGGCAGCATCCACCTCGATGACCTCGGGCTCGGGCTGCCGTCCATCGGCTGCCGGGTGAACACCACGTTTCGCAATCTCGCGCTCGCCCCGGAGGCCGGCGCGGGCGGCCAGGAGCTGCAAACCATCGAGCTTTCGCGCATCGCGCTGACCTCCCCGCTGGACCCCTTCGTGTCGGTGATGTCGCTCGAGACGATCTTCGTCCGCTTCACGCTCGCGGGCATCTGGCGGCGGGAAATCGAGGAGGTCGCGATCATTCGCCCGCGGATCGATATCGGCCCCGATCTTTTCTGGTACATCGATCGCGTGCAGAAAACGGAGCCGGCACCGGGCGAGGCTGCGCCGTCCGTCGCGGACGCGGGACCGGACTGGCTGATCAAAAAGTTCTCCGCCACTTCCGGGCAGCTTTTTCTCGCGCTGGAAGGTCACTCCGAGGTCGCGCTGCCGATGCCGTTTTCATCGCACGCGGAGAATCTGAATTTCCGCAAACTCGCCGACCTGCGGCTGAAGCTGAGCATCGAAATGCCGGAGCAGGACTACCACTACCCCGGCTATGAACTGGCGCTGCGCGGCGTGGCGGGACGCGTGGAGTTTTCCCTGCCGCCGACGCAGGGCGCGAACAACGTGGTGAACACCCTGCGGCTCCGCGAAGTGCGCTGGAAACAGTTTCGCGGGAGCGACTGCTACGTCGCCGTGACCTACGACGAGCGCGGCATTTACGGGCATCTCGGCGGGAAAGGTTACGGCGGTGTGGTGAATGGGCAGTTCAACTTGCTGCTCGGTCCCGGCTCGCCGTGGAATGGCTGGCTCTCCGGCACGCGCATCGAGCTGAAGCCGATCACCGACGCGCTCGCGCCGGAGAAATTGGCGCTGAGCGGCCCGGCCAATTTCCACCTCAGCGCCAGCGCCCGCGGCCCGCAGATTGAGCAGGTGACTGGCGACTTCTCCGCCACGCGGGGCGGCGCGCTGCGCATCGGGAAAATCGACGATCTCATCAAGGAGCTGCCGGGCGACTGGTCCGGCGTGAAACGCGGGCTCTCGCGCATCAGCCTTGAGGCGCTCCGCGATTTCGCCTACGACACCGCGCATGGTGATTTCCGATTCCACGGGCGCGAGGGCGCGCTGCGGCTCGATCTGCGCGGGCCTGCTGGCTCGCGCAAATTCGCGTTCGACTTTCACGACGCCCCGGCGCGTCGCCCCGGAGGCCGCGTAGCCGCGCAGCGCCCATGACCTTTCGCCCCACCCTCGCCCTCGCCGCGCTCGCTTTGTCCGGCTGCACTTCCATCCCGATCGATGTCGGCACGAAAGACCCGGTGAAAGTGGACATCGCGATGAAAGTGGATGTCTATCAGCACGCCGATCCGAACGGGCCGAAGAAGACCGCGCCGCAGCCTGCGCCGACCGACGTGGCGAAGAGTCGGCGGAATCGCATGGGCGAGATTCAGGTTTTGAAAAACTCGCGGCTCGTGGGGGAGAGCCATGCGGGCGCGCTCGAAATCCGGACGCTCCCGCCGGGCGAATACGGCGACTACGTGAAGACGACGGTGGACGCGGAAAACAGCGACCGCGGCCGGCTGATCGAGAAACTCGCGAAGGAAAAAAACATCCCCGTTTCGCAAGCCGAACGGCAGCAGGCGGAGCTGTTTCAGAAAGGCGCGTTTGCCGGCGAGTGGGTGGAAGTCGCGGACGCCGAGGGGAAGTACGCGTGGAAGCAGAAGGAGTGAGGCGGCGAAATCGAGGCGGTCGAGGCGGTGACGAATGAGGAATGACGCAGGACGCAGGACGCAGGAAACCCGAATGACGAATCCGCTGCCAACGGACCTTCCCAAAATAGCGGTCATCCTTCGACTGCGCTCCGCAAAGCCTCCGCTCCGCTCAGGACGACAATTTTCACGCTCGTTCCCAAAGTTAGCGCAGCGCTTTGGGAACGGGTGCGTCAGGCGAAACTCCGTTTCGATGGCGGGCGGGTGAGCATGGAAACCGCGATCCAGATCGTCGTCCGCCGGGAGGGAGACGGAGTCTCGCGGGCACGAGCATTCCCCAAGCGCTGCGCGAATTTTGCAAACGAGAGGGGAACGAGAGGGAAGGCTCTCACCCAAGGCATTGCAGCGCCCTGAGTTGTCCGCGAGAGTCCGCGACTCCCGCAATGAACTCGTTTTTCAAAGTCGCCGTTCCCTGCCTGTTGCTCGCTCAAACGCTCGACGGAGCGGTGCTTGCCGAACTGGATGCAGCGTCGCTTCCCGCTGGTGAATTTTCCGGGCAGACCGGACGCTGGAATACGAATGTTCCGGTGCGGGTCGAGACCGTCCGAGAAAAGCCGGCGATCGTATTCGACGGGACGCAGGTCGCTATTTCCGAACTTCTGGCAACGCAGAAATTGACGGCGTTTTCCGTCGAAGCGTGGGTGCTGAATCCGGATGTCGCCCGGCAGGAAACAATTGCGGCGCTCACCGGACCGAAAGGCGGTTCCGGCGTGGAGTGCAACTTTTCATCCGGCGCGAGCGCGGGCGCGTTTCGCTCGGGATTCAAAGCGACGACGCCCTTTGCCAGCCTTCCAACTGCGGACGCCTGGCATCATGTCGCGTGGTGTTTCGATGGCTCGGTATTGCGCGTGTTCGTGGACGGCGAGGCGGACCTGGAAAAGCCGCTCAAGGTTTCGATTCCGGCACCGATGAAAGTGAACATCGGCGCGAGCGGCGAAGTGGACAGCAAGGGTCCGCGGAAAGGTTTCAGTGGCGCATTGGCAAAGATGCGTGTCCACGATGTCGCGCTCACGCACGACGAAGTGCGGGCGGGCGGAGGATTCGCGGGACCATTTGCGCCAGAGCCACGCAATGGCGCGACGACGGATTCGCTGGCGGTTACCCTGCGCTGGAAGTCGTCGGACAGCGGAGCCGCAAAAGTTTTCGCCGGCACCGACCGCTCCGCGGTCGAGCAGGGCAAGGCCAGCGTGGATGCGTCGGCACCATTCGCGCTGACCCTCGGCGCGACGTATTTCTGGCGGGTGGAGCAGAGCGGAAAGTCGGGGCCGCTCTGGACCTTCCAAGCGGATCGCGGATTGCCAGCGGAGCCTCATCCGCGCGACGCCACGAGCAACCCGCCTGCGTCGCTTGCGTATTTGAAATGGAAGCCGGGGAAATATGCGGTTTCGCAGCGCGTATTTTTCAGCACAAAGCGCGATGAAGTGGATCGCGGAACAGGCGGTCGGGACTGCGGGCCGGCCGGCGTCTGCCAGCTCCAGCAACCGCTCGCGCCGGGAACCACCTATTTCTGGCGCGTGGACAGCGAAAACTCAGGGCAGCCGAAGTCGCGTGGGGATGTGTGGAGTTTTCGCACGCAGGATGCACCGATTCCAAACGACGTCACATTCTTCGTCGGCTCCGACACGCATTACGGACGCGAGAACAATGCGGCCGTCAATCGGCGGGTCATCGACGCGATGAACGCGCTGCCGGGGAACGCATTTCCCACGAAACTCGGTGCCGAACCCGTCCGCACACCGCGCGGCGTCATCCTTACGGGAGACCTCGTGGACGAAGGCTTCGACAAGGCCACAGCCCCCGCGCACGTCGCGGAGCTTTTCGCGGACTACGGGCTCGATGGAACCGAAGGGCGACTTTGCTTTCCGCTCTACGAAGGCTTCGGAAACCACGACGGCGGGCCGGTGCGGAGTCTGGTGCGCCCGGCCATCAAGGAGCGCAATCAACGTCGCGCAGGGCTGAAGGCCGTCTCGGAAAATGGGCTCCACTATTCGTGGGATTGGGACCACCTGCATCTCGTGCAACTCAACCTCTTCGGCGGCTCCGGTCCGCTCGATGTGAAAGGCGTGAACGGCCCGGAGCACGATCCCTCGGGTGCGCTCGAGTTCCTCCGCGACGACCTCGCAAAACATATCGGAAACAGCGGGCGTCCGGTCATCGTCTTCCAGCATTTCGCGTGGGTCGGCGGCATGGCGGAATGGTGGACGCCGGAGGCAAAAGAGCGCTTTCGCGAAGTCATCAAGCCCTACCGGATCGCGTGCCTGATCAACGGCCACAGCCACGGCGCGTCGTTCGTGCCATGGAATGAGTTTCTCACGATTCACGCCGGCTCCACAGCACGCGGCGAGAGCGATATGGGCGATTTTCTGGTCGTGCGAGTGACGGAAAAAGAACTCGTCGTCGCACAGCGAAAACTCGACGGATCATGGGGCATCCAGCAGCGCGCGCCCCTGCCCGCGACACCACCACATCCATGAAATCAACCCGCACCGTCCGCCTCACCGCGTCCGCCTCGTCGTCGGGCGGCGGGCGACAAACCAATTCCCTTTCATGCGCCACGCGCGCACTCTCCCACTGCATGAAAAACCTGCCCGTCACCTTGGCTCTGCTGCTCGCCGTTGCGATTTCACCGTCAAACGCCAATCCTCCATTTAGCGGAACGATTTTCGTCAACAAGGCGATCATCACGGACCAAGACCCCACGTCGTTCGTCCGCATTGAGAATTCCGGCAAAGGACGGCGCCAGATGTTCGACCGCCGGGGTCCGGGCAGAGTCGACGTGGAGGCGCACCTCTTCATCGCGCACTTCGACGATGGGAGAAAAATCGAGGTTCAAGTGAACCCGGAGTTCAGCGCCGACGAAGCCCTGGCCGAGGCGAAAAAATACCTGCCCGTCATCGGCCAGATCCCGGGCACCTTGAGGCAGGACGTGGAAACTGTCTGGATCCACAAAGGCAACCACGGCTTCGGCGGCGGAAACCGAAACCTGCTCATCCATACCGACATGGGCGAGAGCTACATCAAGAGCGGAATTCTCGCCGAGACATTCGTCCACGAGGCCGCGCACACCTCCCTCGACGCCCGCCACGCGCGGGACAAAGATTGGCTCGCGGCGCAGGAAAAAGACCCCGGGTTCATCTCGGGTTACGCGAAATCCAACCCGAAGCGCGAGGATGTCGCCGAAAGCTTCCTGCTCTGGATCGCCCTGCGCCACAAGCCGGATCGCGTCGATGCCAAGCTGAAGGACACCATCGAAAAGACCATCCCCAACCGCATGGCTTACTTCGACAACCTGAAGCTCGACCTGCACCCGATGCGCCCGCGGCAGGAGAAAGCCGCTAACTGACGCCCCGGCGCGCCGACGGCCAGGAATAGAAAGCAGGCTTGGGCGCTTGGCGGCTGCATTGTCGCGAGCGGCGGGTTTTTCTCACACAAATCTGTTTTCCCGGCTAAGCATGCCGCCTTTCTCATGAAAATCGTCCTTCTCGACGCCCACACCGCCAATCCCGGCGACCTTTCCTGGCAGCCGCTCGAAGCCATTGCACCCTGCGACGTTCACGCGCGCACGCCGCTGGATCAAACCGTGGCCCGTTGCGCGGGGGCGGAGATTGTGATCACGAACAAAGCGGTCTTGTCGCGCGAGATCATCGCCACGCTGCCGGCCTTGAAATATATCGGCGTCACGGCCACGGGATTCAATGTGGTGGATGTCGTCGCGGCGAAGGAACGCGGCATCGTCGTGACGAATGTGCCGGGTTACAGCACGCCGGCGGTCGCGCAGCATGTCATCGCGCTGCTGCTGGAAATGACCAATCACGTCGGCCATGCGGCAAAGAGCGTGGAGCAGGGCGGCTGGACGAAATGTCCGGATTTTTGCTACTGGGATCATCCGCTTTTCGAACTGGCCGGCCGCACCCTGGGAATCATCGGCTACGGTGAAATCGGCAGTGCCGTGGCCCGCATCGGCGTTGCGTTCGGCATGCGGGTGCTGGCTTCGAAGCGCACCTGGAAGGAACCGCCGCCCGCAGGCATCGAAGCCGCGGAAACCGACGACATTTTCCGCCGATCCGATGTGATCAGCCTGCATTGTCCACTGACGGATGCGACGAAGCATCTCATTGGCGAACGCACGCTCGGTTTGATGAAGCGTGAGGCGCTTGTAATCAACACCGGCCGTGGACCACTCGTGGATGAAGCCGCTTTGGCGAAAGCCTTGAACGAAGGCCGCATCGGCGGCGCCGGACTCGACGTTCTCTCCGTCGAACCGCCGAAGGAGGGCAACCCTCTCATCGGCGCGAAGAACTGCCTCATCACCCCGCACATCGCCTGGGCGAGCCGAGAATCACGCGCCCGCCTCATCGAGATCACCGCCGCGAATTTGCAGGCGTTTCTGAACGGGGAGCCCGTGAACGTAGTGAATCCCTGATCGTCTAGGGCGAGATCGCCGCGCCGCGATGGCCGCGTCGCCTGTCGGCCTCTTGTTATTTATTTCCCACCCCGCCAGGACGGCGGCGGGGTGTTGGGCTTGCCGGCGTTGTCGGGTTACTTGCTCCGCTCGCTTGAAGGAGCGTCTCGTTCATTCCGAGAGACGGATCAGGTCAATCCCTTCAGTCGTCCGACCCCGTCCACGAAGCGGTCCTGCTCGACACCCATGGCTTGAAGAAGGGTGAGGTGGAGGTTGCAGAGCGGGGTGGCGTCGTTTTCGTAAACGAGGTGCTGTCCCTGCTTGATGCCAAGGCCGCGGCCGCCGGCGAGGAGGATGGGGAGTTTGCGCGTGGAATGGTTGCCGCCGCCATCGTCTAGGCCGGTGCCGTTGTTCATGCCGCTGCCGTAAAGAACGAGCGTGCGGTCGAGCATGCTGCCGCCCTCCTCATTGATGCCGTGCAGGCCCTTGATGAAATCGGCCAGTAGGTCGGCTCCCCGTTTGTCCACCTTGGCGAGCTTCTCCAGCGAGCCCTTGTTCCCTCCGTGGTGCTGAATGCCATGGTAGGTGTCATTCACGCCCACCTCCTGCCATTTGTACAGATCAACCTCCACGCCGGACATGAAGGTGACGACGCGGGTGGCGTCGGTGCGCAGAGCGAGCAGCGTCAGGTCATACATGACTTTGAGGAACTCTGAGCGGTTCTTGTATTCGAACTGAAGCTGGCTGGCGTCCATTTCGGGTTTGGGTTGATCGAGCCACTGCTGGTTCCGGTCCAGTTGCCGTTCCACGTCGCGCACGGAGTCGAGATACTGGTCGAGCCGGGCACGATCCTCCTGGCTGAGTTGGCGATTGAGGGCTTTCGATTCACTCAGGACGTTGTCGAGGAGACTGCGCTGGCGTTGATAGCGTGCCTTTTCCGCGGCGAGATCTTCCGGCGTGTCGGGGACAAAGAGCCGATGAAACAAAGCCCGCGGATTGCTTGTGGCGGGAAGGGGCAGGCCGCGCGCGTTGAAGGAGAGGGTGTTGCTTCGTCCGGGGATGCCGGCACCGGCTTCGGTGGACAGTTGCAGGGAGGGCCAGCGGGTTTGGTTGCCGAGGTGGGCGGCCACCACTTGATCCATGGAGAGCGATTGGTTGGGCGAGGCAAAGTCCACGAGGATGCGGTCGCCCTCCCGGACGCCGGTGAGCCAGCGTCCGGCCGCGGCATGGCCGACATTGGACGACATGCGGGGATGGCAGAGGCCGGTGAGGATCGAGACTTCTTTGCGCACGGGTTCGAGCGACTGGAGCGTGGGCGAGAGGGTGTAGTCGGTACCGGTTCCCTTCGGATACCACTCGCTGTTGCGCACACCGTGCGGGGTGTAAACGCACACCAGCCTTGCCGGTGACTTTTTCTTCTTGGCTCCCGCAGCGAGGAGCGGCGCGAGACTTTCGAGAGCCGGCAGGGCGATGCAGGCGCCAACTCCACGGAGAAAGTTGCGGCGAGTGATTCGAGTCATGGTTTCGGTGTTCTTTCGTAGAAACGGGTACTAAGTGCGATCTGTTCGATCAGGGTGGGTAAAGTGGGTGTCTTTTCCAGCTTCTGGACGATCTCCTTGATGGCCGTCCGGTCACCAAAGGAAACGGGACTGCCGGTGGCATAGACCAGCATCTTTTCGGCGAGACACTTCAGGATGGCTTGCTTGTTTTCCATCAGGAGCTTCTTGAACTCGCCGACATCCTTGAAGGCGCTCCCGTTCGGAAGGGTGCCGGTGGCATCCACGGGCGCCCACGCAAGTGCCTTTGATGGGTTTCCAGCATCAAGCAGCAGCGGGGCCTTCCGGGCGCTTTGGCCGGCGCCGGAGACGGTAAAGCGCTGCGTGGCGCCTGTCTCGAAACCTCCTGGAAGGAGGAAGCGCGCCTCGTAGTCGCCGGGGTCTTTGGGAGCGTTCAGGGTAACGATCCCGTTGAACAGCCCATTGGGAAGCTGCTTCCGGGTGTCCGTGGAGAATTTCCAGATGTCCAGTTTCCCGAACTGCTTGTTGTCCGTCTCAGCGGCGGCAAAGACGGCGATCCGGTCGCTGCCTTCACCGGAGCCATTGGCGAAGCGGACGGTGATAACTTCGCCGGGGGCGAAGACCTGCGGCTTTTCCAGCTTGTCGCGATCCACTTCCACCAGCTCATGGCTGCGCCAGCTTCCGATGGCATCGAAGCTCTCCAACGCGAAGCCGGGTGGGTCGATCTTCTCGTGGCAGGTGATGCAGGATGGGTCGCTGCGATGTTGTTCCAGCCGCTCGCGCAAGGTGGCGACAGGTTTGGCCGTGACCACTTTTTCCACTGCGGGAATATCCGGTGGTGGCGGCTTGGGAGGGTCGGCGAGAATTTGCTCCAGCACAAAGGCACCGCGGGTGATGGGCAGGGTCCGGAGGCCATTGGCGGTGGCGGTCAAGACACCCGCCTGCGTCATCACGCCGCCGCGAGGCTGGGCGGGGCCGATCGCCACCTTGCGGAACCCATTTCCGGTGACACCGGCGATGCCGTAGTGTCGCGCGATGCGTTCATTGAGCATGAGAAAGTCGGAGTGGATGAACTGGTAGAGGCTGAGATCCTTTTGGAGGATCTCGCGGAAGAAGGCGGTGGCCTCACCAGTCATAGCATCGCGAAGCGCGAGGTCGTAGGAAGGGTAGAGGGTTTCATCCACCTTCAACTTGGCGAGCTTGTCGAGGCCGAGCCACTGGCTGGTGAAGTGCTGCACGAGAGCTTCCGCCTTCGGGTCTTGCAGCATGCGCTGGATTTCCGATGTGATCGTGGCTGGCTTCATCAACTCCCCGCTTTGAGCCAACTCGAAGAGCCGCTCATCGGGCATGCTGCGCCAGAGGAAGTAGGATAGGCGGGAGGCGAAATCCCATGCTTCGTGACCCGGCGCGGCTGAGTCGCGACGGGCACCGTGATAGAGAAACGAGGGCGACGAGAGAACGGTGGCCAGCGGCATCCGCAGGGCTTGCTTCAGGGCAAGGCCGGTCGCGCGCTGCTTCTGAAAGATCGCGACCATGCGGGCGACTTCGTCCGCGCCGACCGGACGGCGAAAGGCGCGCTTCATGAACGTCGCCAGCACGCGTCTGGCGTAGGCTTCCTCCTGCTCGTTTGCTGCCTGTTCGGGAAAGACTCGCCGGTGCCAGGCCGGCGGCCACTCCGGGTGGTAGGGGCCTTCGACTTCGATGTGTGAGATATGCAGACCGAAGGGAACTACCGCTCCGTCGCCACCCTTTTCTTTCGTGAGCTGGTAGAAGAGGTTCAGTCCCCAGTGCCGGTTGCCATTGGTTTCGAGATACCAAGGGACGTTGTCGCGGTAGAGGTCGATGGCGATGGTGTGGGATTCGTTGAGCGTCAGGAGTTGCTCCTGCCACACCGCGCCCTCCGGAAAGCGGATGATGCCGAGTTTGGGCGAAGCCCCCTCCCAGTCCTTGGGGCCAAAGGTCGAGAGCTGGATGCGAATGCGATAAGTTCCTTCCTCGTAGGCGAACCACTTAAAGCCGAACGCGTTGTCCCCTTCGCGGATGAGGACCCCTTCATCGATCTGACTGCCACCAAAGGCGCGGATGTCCCAGGCCCCTTCGTAGGGCACGGGCGGATCCTGCGTCAGGTCGAGCATCGTGTAGGACGTGGAGCCGCTGGGGATTTCAGCATTCGGGAGGACGTTGCCCTTGAGGAAACCCGACTTGATCTTGTCCTTCTTCTTTCCGCGATGACCGTCGTGCCACGAACCGTTGTCCTTGAGCAGTGGTTTATGCGCCTCGGTGGAATTGAGAATGCGCCAATGCTGACGGAGGGGGGGCTGCTCCGGGATGTTGATGACCTTGTCGAGCAGGCGGTCGGTCGCGGCGACGAAGCTCTCGACGTGACCGGGAGAAACGACCAGCGACTCCCCGATGTTGTCGAAGCCGTGGGAGACCGCATCCGGGGAAAGCAGTTCGGTGGGATCGTAGGGATGCCCGATGAGGTCGCGCATGGTGTTCCGATATTCCAGGCGGGTGAGCCGGCGGAGATCCGTGCGATTCTGCCGGGCGCGGAATTCAGCCTCCGCTTCATCGAGCCCCCGGTTCAGCCAGGCGACCGCTTTCCGAAGCTCCTCCTCCGCGGGGCGTTTCTTCTTCTTGGGCGGCATCTCGCCCGAATTGATCCTCTCCAGCACCGCAGCCCATTGCGACCCGCTCTTGAAGTTGACGGGGCCTTTGCTCAGCTCCTCCAAATTGAGATCGCCCTTTTTCTCATCGCCGTCATGGCAGTCGAAACAGTGCGTTTCCAGAAAGGGGTGAAGTTCGCCAGCGGGAGCGACGTTGCCGGTCGGAGCAGCATCCTGTCCGCGACTCGTCCCGGCGAGGCCCAGGCAAGTCAGAAAAAGAATGGCGGCGGTTGCAGTTTTCACCATGAGCAGAATCCCGAAAGCGACGCACCCTTAGCATGCGCCGCAATGCGCGCAGCGGGTATGACCGCCGGGAAATCGCTCTCGCGCCCGCCGCATCGGGGACGGTCAGAGCGAGCGGGGACGCCGGTGCCTAGCTCTTGGTCTTGGTCAGGATTTCCTGCCAAATGGCGAAGCGCCGGGGAGATTTCTCCTTCGCCTCCGCCAGCCGCTCTTTCCCCGCATCGAGGCAAATGGCGTAGAGCATCGCAAACTCGGCGAGATCCTCATGGTTGACTCTATCGCCGTAGGCCGAGATGGAGACTCCGTCTTCCGTGCGGGCTTTGTTCCACCTCTCCAAGACTGTCGGATCGGCACGGGTCGCCCGCTGCTCGAGAACATGTCCGGCTTCATGGGAAATGACCTCGACTCCAGCACCCTTCACCAAATTGAGGTAGTTCTGGGAACCGTGGGCGGCTGCGCCATCCAGATCAGCATAAAAGGCTACGCCGTCCTTTTTGTCTTCCGAGACAACCTCCAGCGCACGGCGATACTCCGCCGGGAGCCGTTGCAAGCGTTCGAAAGCCTCCTCCAGCTTCATGTCCAGCTTGTCCTCAATGGTGATCTTGAACTTCGACCCGCCAAGGCGCGCCTGCCAGGCCTTGCCGGGCGACTGGCCGCGGAGCATTTTCACCGCCTCCGGGCCGGAGAGCATCTCGACCTTCGCGGTGTTCGCATTGCCGAAATTCCGCCGCAGCGCGTGGAAATGCGCGATGAGTTGAGTCTTCCCGGCAGCCGGTGCGGCGGGGGGAGACTGCGAAAACGCAGGATTGAGGCTCAGCGCGAAAGTGAAAAACAAGACGAGGATTTTCATGAAATGGAAGGCGGATGGGCGGCGACGAAAACAGGCCGATTGCTCCGGATCAAAGCAAATCGCCGGGGAAGGGCTTCTGAAACAAATCCTGATGCCGAGCGAACGCATCCGGCCCGGATACGCACCAACGATGCTCGCGATGAAGAACGGCCAGCCCCAGATCGGCCTGCTCAAGGACGCGTCCGGCGTGCGTCGCCGGCCGATGGCGTTCGTGCCTTCATTCGCAGAGCCTCTCATCGCCCACCAGCGGGCACGGCGTGATGGACGATGCTTGATTTCGAGGAACCACCACGCAGGGTTGGCGATCGAGCAGCAGCTCATGAAATCCATCCGACGTCCGTCTATCCTCTTCCTTGTCATGTCCCCTGCATCCCGCGCCGAGCCCGCCAATCGCCCCGCCGGGAAGCATCCGGCGGTCGAGCCGCTGTTTCCAAAAGAGTCGATGGAGCGGCTCAAGGTTGTCCCTGGTTTCCGGATCGAACATGAAAGGCGCGTGACGCCGTGGGGAGAATCCCAGCACGCATGAGCCAGGTCTCAAAGTTTGCGGTGTTCGGCTCTCCATTCATCCGGCTGCTGTTGTGCTTCCTCGCCTCGCAGCCGGCGATGCTTTCATCGGCTGCTGAGACTCTCGATTTCCATCGCGACGTACAGCCGATTCTGGCGGGCTATTGCATCGAATGCCACGGGCCGGATGCGGCGGCGCGGAAGGGCAAGCTGCGGCTGGATCGCGGCGACCGGCTGGCGGAGGACCGGGGTGGCTACCGGGTTCTCGTTCCTGGCAAACCGGAGGAGAGCGAATTGATCGCTCGGATCCTGCACGCTGATCCCGATGAGCGGATGCCGCCGGCGGAGTTTGCGGAGAAAAAGCCGCTCCAGCCGCAACAGGTCGAAACCCTCAAGCGCTGGATCGCGGAGGGGGCGAAATTCGAGAAGCATTGGGCCTTCGCGACGCCGGTGAAGCGGGCGGTGCCCGAGCCGGGCGGCTGGGGGCACAACGAGATCGATCGTTTCGTTTACGCGCGCATGAAGGCGGCGGGGATGCAGCCGCAAACGGCGGCCAGCAAAGAGAAGATCATGCGGCGCGTGAGCTTCGACCTCACCGGGCTGCCGCCCACCCTCGCGGAAGTGGAGAGCTTTCTCCGCGATGAATCGGGAGATGCCTACGGGAAGGTCGTGGACCGTTTGTTGGAGTCTCCGCGTTTCGGTGAGCGCTGGGCGGTCTGGTGGCTCGATGGCGCGCACTACGGCGACAGCCATGGCTACGACAACGACCTCGAGAATTCGCAGTGGCCGTGGCGGAACTGGGTCATCGATGCCTTCAACGCCAACAAGCCGTTCAACGAATTTACCATCGAGCAGCTCGCGGGTGATCTGCTGCCCAACGCGACCGAGGACCAGATTCTGGCGACGGCATTCAATCGCAATCACCGCATCCAGACGGAGGACGGCGCGATCGATGAGGAATGGCGGGCGGAGTATGTGATGGATCGCGTGGAAACGATGGGATCGGTCTGGATGGGTCTTACGCTGGGTTGCGCGCGGTGCCACGATCACAAGTATGATCCGGTTAGCCAGAAGGAGTTCTTCCAGCTCTTCGCGCTGTTCAACAATTTGGATGAGAAAGGCTTCGTCAATAACTTGAGCGGCGCGGCGGAGCCCCGGATGCGTTATCGGGAGGCCGGGTTTGCGCACCAGGCCAGGGAGCTTGAGGAGCGGCACAAAGGCAAGGAACGGGAACAGGAAAGGAAGAAGCTCGAGGAGCAGTTTCCCCACGTGATGATCATGCGGGAGATGGGGAGCCCGCGGAAGGCTTTCGTCCTGAAGCGCGGGCAATACGATGCGCCGGGGGAGGAGGTGAAGGCCGCGCTTCCGCACGCCTTTTCACCCGCACCCGGGGGGAATGTCACGCGACTGGATCTCGCGCGGTGGCTGGTGGATGGGCGTCATCCGCTCACGGCGCGAGTGGTGGTCAATCGGTTGTGGGAGCAGCTCTTTGGGGCGGGCCTCGTGAAGGGTTCGGAGAACCTCGGGACGCAGGCCGACTGGCCGAGTCATCCGGAACTGCTGGATTGGCTGGCAGTGGATTTCGTGGAGTCGGGCTGGGATATGAAACGCCTGCTCAAGAAGCTCGTGATGAGCGCGACCTACCGGCAGAGCCCGGTGCTGGATGAAAGCCGCCGGAGCAAGGACCCGGACAACCGGCTGTTGAGTCGGGGGCCGCGCGGGCGTCTCGCGGCGGAGATGGTGCGGGATCAGGCGCTTTTCGTTTCCGGCCTCTTCGTGGAAAAACTGGGCGGTCCCAGTGGGTGGGTCTACCAGCCGGATGGACTTTGGCAGGAGGTCGAAAAGCGCGGCACCTTCGTGCGGGACCGCGGGGAGAAACTCTATCGGCGCAGCCTCTACTCGCGCATCCGCAAGACGGTGGCGCCGCCGAGCATGCTGCTCTTTGACATGCCCAGCCGCGAGATGTGTACGGTAAAGCGAACGCCGACCAACACACCGTTGCAGGCCCTCGCGCTGTTGAATGAAGTGACCTACGTGGAGGCCGCGAAGAAGTTCGCGGAGCGCATGCTGAAGGAAGGCGGATCGGCTAGGGAGCGCATCGCGTGGGGATTTCGCACTGCGACAGCGCGCGCGGCCACCGCGGAGGAACTGGCGGTGCTGCTGGCCGGTTTCGAGCGGAGGCTGGCGCGTTATCGGGAGGATCCCCAAGGTGCCGAGCAACTGCTCAGCCACGGAGACTCCAAGGTGGCGGACGGGGCTGACAAGGTGGAACTCGCGGCACTCACCACGGTGGCTAATGTGCTTCTCAACCTCGACGAGCTGATCAACAAATGACGCGAAAGGAACAAGACCAAGTCACACACCTGCAGGACACCCTCAACCGGCGCGCCTTCCTGAAAGCCTCGGCGCATGGTTTTGGCGCAGCCGCGCTCGCTTCGTTGCTCGGTGCGGAGCAGGCCAGTGCGCGACCGTTGTTTGCCCAGCCGCAACATCCGGCCCGGGCCAAACGCGTGATCTATCTCTTCCAATCGGGCGGACCGTCGCAGATGGACCTTTTCGATCCGAAACCACAGATCGAAAAGGAACGTGGCAAGGAACTCCCGCCGTCGGTGCGCGGGCAGCAGCGCATCACCGGGATGACGTCGAAGCAGAGTTCTCTGCCGGTCTTGCCCAGCCCCTACAAGTTCGCCAAGCATGGGCAGTGCGGAATGGAGTTGAGCGAACTGCTCCCGCACTGGGGCGCGATTGCCGATGACCTCTGCCTCATTCGCTCGATGCACACCGAGGCGATCAACCACGATCCAGCCATCACCTTTTTCCAGACCGGCTCCCAACTGGCGGGGCGTCCCAGCATCGGCTCATGGGTGTCCTACGGCCTTGGAGCGACGAACAGCAACCTGCCCGCCTACCTCGTGCTCACCTCGCGACCCAGCGTCGGTGCGGATCAGCCACTCTACAGCCGCCTCTGGAGTTCCGGTTTTTTGCCCACCGAGCATTCCGGAGTGAAACTGCGCAACACGGGCGACCTTGTTTACTTCCTCGACAATCCGGCGGGTATCGACCGCGCGATGCGAAGGGACATCCTCGATGACGTGGCGAAGCTGAACCAGCAGCAGCATGCCGTCGTCGGCGATCCGGAAATCACCGCCCGCATCGCGCAGTATGAGATGGCCTTTCGCATGCAGGCGAGCGTGCCGGAGCTGGGAGACATTTCCGGCGAGCCCGAGAGCGTGCTCAAGCTCTATGGGCCCGACGTCACCAAGCCGGGCAGCTACGCCAGAAACTGCCTGATCGCACGGCGCATGGCCGAGCGCGATGTCCGTTTCATCCAACTCTTCCACATGGGCTGGGACCAGCACACCAAGCTCACCGAGGCCCTTCCCGTCGTGTGCCGCGATACCGAGCAACCGACCGCC
>CAIQUL010000197.1 GCA_903874975.1 uncultured Chthoniobacter sp.
CACGCCGCTCCTGCCGCACGACACCGAAGTGCTCCGCATCCTGCTCAACGCCGAGCCGTTGGAAATCCTGCCCAGCTACGACGCCCCGCGCGGCACACCCAGTACGATTACCCCGCTCGGCACGCTCTTCCTCCCGCTGGAGGGGCTCATCGACGTGGCCGCCGAGCGCGAGCGCCTCACGAAAGAAATCGCCAAAGTCGAAGACGAACTTGGGAAAGTGCGCGCGAAGCTGGCGAACCCGAACTTCGCCGGCAAAGTCCCGCCTGCCGTCCTCGCCGACCACCAGCAGCGGGAGACCGCGTGGGCGGAAAAGCTGGTGCAGCTCACGCGCATGCGGGAGGCGCTGGGCGAAGGCTGAATGCGCCCACCCCGCGTGAGCGCTATCCCAAAATCCCGTCATCCTGAGCGGAGTTCCGTGCGGGCGAAGGCGGGACGGAACGCAGTCGAAGGACCTCTCACTATTTCCCAAACGGTGGCAGAGCGAAGACGGTCACGAACTTCCAACGCCCGCCATTCTCCGACCGCCTCCGCCCGCGAATAGTTAGAGGTCCTTCGACTCCGCTCCGCTGCGCTCAGGATGACGGGAGGACGCTCCGCACCACCACCCCATGCCCACCCGCCGCTACGCCATCCTCATGCTCGTGCTCACCGCCGCTGTGTGGGGACTGAGTTTTCCTGGCGGCAAGGCGCTGCTGCTCGGCGCGAACGCGGCGCTGCCGGGGCGCGATCCGTGGTTCTTTTCCTCGCTGATGATCGGCATGCGCTTCGGGCTCGCCGCGCTGGTGCTCTGGCTCTTCCACCCGCGCGCCTTTGCGCAGATGCGGGCCAGTGAGTTTCGGCAGGGGTTCGGCCTCGGCGTCTGCGGCGGGGTGGGCATGTTGTTTCAGGCCGACGGCCTCGCTTTCACCGAGGCCAGCACGTCGGCATTTCTCACGCAGTTCACGGCGGTGCTCGTGCCGATCGTCATCGCGCTCCGCACGCGCCGCTGGCCTTCGTGGTTCGTGACTTTTTGCGTCGCGCTTGTCGTCACCGGTGTCGGCGTGCTTGCGCGTTTCGACTGGGGCACGCTGCGCCTCGGTCGCGGCGAACTGGAAACGCTCATCGGCACCGCCTTCTTTACCGCGCAAGTCCTCTGGCTCGAGCGCTCCATCTTTCGCGGCAACCACACCGGCCGCGTCACGCTCGTCATGTTCCTGACCATCGCCGCCATCCTCGCGCCGGTCGCGATCGCCCACATGCACCAAGCCGCGGATGTGCTCGTCCTTTTCCGCACCGTGCCGATGGTCCTCACGCTGGCCGCGCTCACGCTGGTCTGCTCGCTCTTTGCCTTTCTCATGATGAACCGCTGGCAGCCGCACGTGGACGCCACCACGGCGAGCATCGCTTATTGCACCGAGCCGATTTTCGCCACGTGCTTCGCGCTCTTTCTCCCGGCGCTGCTGGCCCGCTTTCACGGCATCGAATACCTCAACGAAACTGCGACCACGCACCTGCTCATCGGTGGCTCGCTGATCACCGTGGCGAATCTCCTCATCGCGCTGAAACCGCACGCGCCTCCGCCCGCCCCGGTTGAGCGGGTTTGATGCTGGACAACTGCTCGTTGCGGCGCTCGCGTGCGGCGTGATTCCGATGAAAACTCTCACCAAATCCTTTGTCCTCCTGCTGGTAATCCTCGTCTCCGGCCTGTGCCGCGCGGAGCATCCGCACGGTCTGCCGGACGGGCTTTACACCGAGATCACCACCGAGCGCGGAGTGGTGGTGTGCGAGCTGTTTTACGAAAAGATGCCGATGACGGTGGTGAACCATGTGGCGCTGGCTGAGGGCGCGCTGGGGCCAAAGCCGCGCCAGCCGTTTTACGAAGGGCTGACGTGGTGTCGCGTGGTACCGGGGTTCGTCGTGCAGGGCGGTGATCCGCAGGGGACGGGCGAGGGCGGTGCGGGCTACCTCTTTCCCGACGAGATCGTGCCCGGCCTGCGGCACGAAGGCATGGGCACGCTGCAAATGGCCAACGACGGCCCAGACACGAACGGCTCGCAGTTTTGCCTGATGCTCAGCGCGCAACACCGGCTGAACTATCAGCACAATGTCTTCGGTCGCGTGGTGCGCGGCCTGGAGCTGCTGCCGCAGATCAAGGAGCGCGATACGATGCGCGTGAAAATCCTGCGCCTCGGCACCGCCGCGCGAGCTTTCCGCGCGGACGAGGCGACCTTCAACGCGCTGGTGGCAAAAGCGAGTCGCTACCCGGGGCCGCGCGAGCCGGGGCCGGATGCGCCGTTTGACGATCCCGACAAAATCCTCCCGAAGGAATGGGACCGCGCGAAGCACTTCAACTTCAAGCTCGTGAACTTCCAGCGCTTCACCGGCATCCGACTGGCGGCGCGCGTGTATGCGAAGCCCCCCGCCGCCGCGGAGGGCGGCCCACTCGATGTCTGGCTCGCGCGCGAGGCCGCACGGTTGGGCGTGGCGCAGCGCGGTGCGCTGGCGATCTACTTTGCGAGCACCGATGCGTGGCACGTTCGCATCGGTGCGGAGTCGGCGGTCCACTTTCTCCAAAGCGGCCCGAACGGCGAGAAAGCCCCGCCGGCAACTTCGGTGGCCACCGCCGTGGATGATCTGCTTACAGCCGCGCACGCTCGCTCCGCAGAGATGGTCGCTGCGATGATCAAGCGCCTCGCACCAGAAGACCCGATCACCGATGGACGGCGGATTAAACTCAAAGCCGACGCCGTGCTCGACGGGCTGATTTTCAAACTCGAAAATCGGTAGGCTCGCTCAACGCCGACGGCGAAGACCAAGCAGCAGACTGCCTCCCAGCAGCAAGGCCAGGCTGCCAGGCTCGGGCGTGGGAGTTAAAAAGAGGGCGTGAGTTTGGCCAGCGATGACGCCGTCAGCCGCGATCTGGCCGAGGTCATGGATGCTTCCACCGCCCGTGCCGACCAAAATGTCGGTCACGCCAGAACCGGGCACGAGCAGGTCATTCAAGTCGTGCATCGCGCCGCCGGTGGAGAGGAAGCCGTGCTGGATGGCATCGCCTGCGAGGTACGAGCAGATCGAATTCATCCGCCTCAACGGGGTCCGGATCGCCGCCTGCGCCTGGAACGGTTATCAGGCAAAGGGCCGCGGCATGGTTTGCGTGCTCAGCGATCTGCACAATGAGGTGCTCCGCGTGGTGCCGTTCGATTTCCTGCCGGCGAGCGACGCCCCCAAGCTGTTCAAGCCGTGGGCGGGGAGCCGGGAGGCGGGAGGCGGGGATGGTCGCGGGCTACGATCCGACAACCAATGTCGGTCATCTGCTTTGTGCGGAAGGACGGGGAGGAAAAAACCGACATCGACGCCGACAACATCCAGACCCGGCCGGCGCCGCCGCTGGCTGCAGAGCGCGGAGATTGAAAGCGGCGATCAATCCCTCAAGACGGAACCGCCGCGGAGGGTTTCGAGATCTGCATTCCTAAAGCCGGTGATGACGTCGCCCAGTTCGTAGTCGAACCCGCGGTGCCGGGAGATCTCC
>CAIQUL010000198.1 GCA_903874975.1 uncultured Chthoniobacter sp.
CCACGCCTGCCCCGACCGGGTTCAGTGAACCCGGCTACAGCGGCCTCGCCGCCCGCCGAACAGGAAAAGGGCCGAGGCGGCGGCGTACGGGACAAGTGGCGGCAGGTGCCTTGAGGGCGAGCCAAGGGCCAAAGATCAAAGGGCGGCGCGGCGGCGTCTCCGTGCTAATGCAAGCAAACCGGCGCTGATCATCAACACCGTGCTGGAGGGTTCAGGGACACTCGCAACACGGAAACCCACAAAGATGGCCGAGGCCGTCGGCGAGGTGTTGAGGCGGACCGAGGAGCGCAGGAAGAACTCGGTCTCGTCCCAGGCGCCACCGCGGAGCGCGCGAATCTCGGACGATGAATTGTTTATTCCGTCGTCAGCACTCTCGTTCCATTCAGCCACATTCCCGTTCTGCCCCATCGTCCCATACGCACTCAGCCCGCCAGCTTGCGTGATGTCCGCTGGCACTGTCGCCCCTCCTCCGTCAAATACCGCCGTCCCGGCTCCCGTCCCGCTCGCCACCGCTGTCGGGATCACATCGCTCCCAGTCGCATAGTCGAAGTAGGTCGCCCCGCTCCCGCTGTAATACGCCGCCTTATACCACTCATGCTCACTCGGCAGCACATAACGCGCGCTGCTGTTGCGATACAGATTGCTCGCATCATATCCGCCATTGCTCGGCGTCCACAGCACCAGATCCTCATTACCCGTGTAGCCCTCACCGCCAGGCTGCACCGCAAAATTATACGCCGGCGCATACCCGGAACTCACGTTCAGCCAGTTCACAAACCACGCCGCCTCGTTCCAACTCACGCTCGTCGCCGCCTGGTTCACCCCGCGCGTGTCCTTGCTGATCAGCAACCCGCCCAGCGTGTTCGCTTTGTTGATCATGTCCTCGCTGATCTCATACGTGCCCATCTGAAACTCGTAACCCACCCCGCCATACGGCGAGGAGAAGAGCCCCGTCGTCCCGCTGTCGTTTGCGTTGCCGGCGTTGCCGATGTTCACGAAGTCGATGGTGAAGGCATTGCCCCCGCTGCCGAAGCCGTCGGCGTGCGCCGAGGGGACGAGGAACGCACAGAGCACGGCCGCGCTGGCGGTGAGGATGCTACGGGAGTGGATCAGTTGAGTCATAAATGTTTGTTGCTTTAGTGAATCGACTACTAGGTGGAGATGGCATTTCATGGTGAATCGATTGATTGCAGGGTTTGATTTTTGGTTTACGAAGCGTGGAATAGTTAGTGCATCGTCGGCCTGACCGAAATCGGTACGAACACCGTTTCCATTCAGGGGAAACCACATAGATTAAAGCCCTAGCCTAAGCCCTAGCCTAAGCCCTAGCCTAAGCCCTAGGTAGAACCCCTATCAAAGCTCCTTGAATTTATGCCGAATTTCCTTACGGCCAGATGAGTAGATGGTCACGTTTCTTGCGTCGTGATACAAAAGCTTAAAAAGTAAGAAGCCAAGTAAGGAGCCAAGCATGCGTGTAATGATAGCGGACAATCAACTGTCAGTCCGGCAAATGCTCGGAACAATGCTGCGACGTCAGCCGGGCATTGCCATCGTCGCGGAAACGAGCGGCGGATTGCAGGCAATTGAGGTTTGTCTGCGGATCCGGCCCGATCTGCTGATTATGGATTTGGTGCTGCCCGAGCTGGGCGGGATCGAGGTTCTGCGGCGCCTCCGCAACGTTTGGCCAAAATTGCGGGTGCTGATCTATTCCGGGGATGCCCTTCAGTCCACATTCCTCGCGGCACTGCGTTCCCGGCCCCAGGGCTTTGTCCAGAAATCGGATTCCTGGGAAACGGTGGAGGAAGCCCTGCGGATTGTGATGGGCGGTGGCTCGTATCTGACGCCGTTTATTACCAACCTGCTCGACGTCTCGCTACCGGACGAATTGCGCGGGCTCACGGCGCGCGAACGAGAGGTGGTGCAGATGGTGGCCGAAGGGCGCTCCAGCAAGGAAATCGCGGGGTTACTCGGGGTCGCGTCGAGAACGGTGGAGCATCATCGGGTACATGTGAGGCATAAACTGGGTCTGCGCGACGTCGCATCGCTTACGCGTTTCGCGATCCGAGCAGGCCTGATCGCGGGATGAGAATGGTGCGTAGAACGCCATCAGCAGTTACACGCTGCGGAAGAAAGGGGTCGCTTCTTGAAATTCGCTTATCGTTCAGGTGGCTTGGAACCCACCGCATCCCCGCCGCCAGACTGGCCTCGGGCGTCTCCAGCAGGAAAGGGTCGTCATCGGTCATCAGCACATCCGCCTGCACCCGCCAGCCCGTGCGTCGGCACACCTCGCCCAGGGTTTCCAGAAAACGCCGCCGTTCCGCGTCGTCCTGGAAAATCGGCTCCCGCCGGTCCCCGCGCTCGAGAACAGGATCAACCGCCCCGCATATTCCACGCGCGCTTTGCGCGCCATCCATCGCCTCTCCCAAAGTCTCTCCGCCCCGGCCAAGAGCGAGTTTCAAGAAGCGACCCCTTCTTCCATCGGTACCGCTAGCAGGCGCAACGTCGCGCCGTCCTGCGTCCTTCCTCCCGTGGCACGCTTCCTCAGCGCAACGCCTTCACCATTCTCGCCGGGTGAACAATGGCGACCGGCGACAGCCCGGCATCATTGAACGCAATCGCCATTCCGTCGTGGTCGGACTCCAGGAGCGGCCTGTCGGACGTGACCAGCGCGTTGAAGTCGGACACGCTGACCTCCGCCAGAATCAAGGCGTCATGCTCCTCCTTGGGCGGCAGGAGCCGCCGATCCTGCACATAGGTCACGAAATTCTCCCGCTGCCTCCGCTCCATGTCGCTCATCACGATGGGCGTGATTCTCCAGCCCCGCATCGACTTGAGGGCGATCTCCGCCAGCCTTTGCTTCTCCCCTTCGCCCCGCGTGGCAAAGTAAGCCAACTCGATCAGCACGGTCGGCGGCACCCGCAGGTCGTAGCCCCGCGCCTGATACTTTTCGACAAACGACTTGGCGAACCCTTCGCCCGCCGCCAGATCCATCAGGACATTGGTATCAAGCGCCAGCCTTTTCGGGCGCGACTGTTCCGCCATAAATCATCCCCATCGCTGCGTCCAAAAGCTCGTCCCGCTGGGCGCTGGTGAGCTTGTTGCCTTTCTCCCGCATCTCGCGCGCCATTTTGCTACCATTCGTCGCTTTCGGATATTCCCCCGCGCCCCCGGAAGCGTGAACCGCCTTTTTCGCCGCCGGAATTTTGCGGGCGGGCGGGTTCATCTTGGCGGTGCGCATCGGCATACCGCAGTTACCGGCAGGACGCCGGGGGTGTCAACCGCCGGCTATGGCCCGCGACTCACGCGGCCTGCCCGCCGCCGCCTGCGCGCCCGACGCCCGGAGCTTGAGCAGCGAGCGCATTTCGGCCAGCTCCACCAGCCCCTCCGCCTCGCCGCGCTCCGCCGCCGTCAACGACGTGCCCTGGTCCCGACGGTCGAGCAATTCACTCAGCCGCCGCCGCACCCCTGCCGGGAGCCGAAACTTGCCGAGATCGCCCAGAGCGTGGAGCCGGAGCTGGATGGTGTGTGCCACTCCCCGAGCATGGCCAGAGAACCCCCGCCGACAAGAACGGTGGCGCGCCCCCCCTGCCTCGCTGGTGGCGATGCACCGGGCGCTTACTATCGCATGAAAATGGGGTTCCGTGGCAGGCGTGAAAGCAATCCTCATCCTTGTGGCTAGCTCCGCGCTGGCCGGCAGCGTTTACGACAAACTCGCGGGCCTCGACACCGAAGGCGGACGGCTCGCCCAGGGTTTCCGGAAAGCGCCGCCGATCCGCGTCGTCCTGGAAAATCGGCTCCCGCCGGTCCCCGCGGTCGAGAACATGATCAACCGCCCCGCATATTCCACGCGCGCTTTGCGCGCCATCCATCGCCTCTCCCAAAGTCTCTCCGCCCCGGCCAAGAGCGAGTTTCAAGAAGCGAC
>CAIQUL010000199.1 GCA_903874975.1 uncultured Chthoniobacter sp.
CGGGGCCGAAGAGCGGCAGATCGTCGGCGATCTCTTCCTTCGTCACCTTGAGCATCAGGTTTTCGACCATCATCTCTTTGATGGCTGCGCGCAGGTTGTCGTCGGGCATGGCAGGGGCGGTGTCTTTCCTTGGAAAAAGACTCGGATTCAAGCCATTTCGCGATTTCCTTCCCACCACGAAATGCCCGCCACCAAACAACGCCTCGACCAGCTCCTCGTCGCCCGCGGCTATTTCGAGTCCCGCGAGAAAGCCCAGCGCGCCATCATGGCCGGCGCGGTCAGCGTCGGCGAGCAGCGGGTGGACAAAGCCGGCACGCGCATCGCCGAGGATGCCGCGATCACCGTCAAGAGCGCCGAGCGCTACGTCGGGCGCGGCGGGCTGAAGCTCGAAGCCGCGCTCGCCCATTTCGCCATCGACCCCACCGGCGCCACCTGCCTCGACATCGGCGCGAGCACCGGCGGCTTCACCGACTGCCTGCTCCAGCACGGCGCGGCGCGAGTCTTCGCCATCGACGTCGGCCACTCGCAGCTCGACTGGAAAATCCGCAGCGATCCGCGCGTCGTGGTCCGCGAGAAACTCAACGCTCGCCACCTCACCAGCGTCGATATTCCCGAGCCCATCGCCGTCTGCGTGATCGACGTCTCCTTCATCTCGCTGACTTTGATCTTGCCTCCCGCCATCGCGCTGCTGCGTGATGGCGGCGTGCTCGTCCCGCTGATCAAGCCGCAGTTTGAACTCCGCAAGGAGGACGTGGGCCGTGGCGGCGTCATCCGCGATCCCGCGCTGCACGCGCGGGCGGTGGAAAAGATCCGCGCCTTTGTCGCCACGCTGCCCGGCGTGGAATGGTGCGGCGTCATCGCATCGCCGATCCTCGGCGGGGAAGGGAACACGGAATTTCTCGCATGCCTGCGCGCATCGGCCTGATCGCCAACGACGGCAAGCTGGGCGCCGGCGAGCTCGTCCACGAGATCGTCCGCGCCTGCGTGCAGCGGCGTCTCCCGCTCCTGCTGGAAAACCGCGCCGCCCAGCTCATCGGCGCGGACTCTTCCGCCACCACCGCCGAACTCGCCCGCGACTGCGACCTCCTCCTCGTCCTCGGCGGCGACGGCACGATCCTCCAGGTCCTCCACGAACTCGGCGACACCCTGCGCCCCATCCTCGGCATCAATCTCGGCACCCTCGGCTTCCTCACCGGGGTCGGCGCCGCCGCCTGGTCCGACGCCCTCGACGCCATCGCCGCCGGCAGCTACCAGCTCAGCGAGCGCACCCTGCTCGACGTCCAGGTCGAGCGTGGCGGCCGCACCGTCACCCGCGCCACCGCGCTGAACGACGCCGTGATCAGCCGCGGCGCCCTCTCCCGCCTCATCAAACTCAACGTCGCCGTGGACGGCGCCACGCTCAGCGAATACAACGCCGACGGCCTCATCGTCGCCACGCCCACCGGCTCCACCGCCTACTCCCTCAGCGCCGGCGGCCCGGTGCTCACGCCGGAGAGCGGCGTCCTCGTCGTCACCCCCATCTGCCCGCACGTCCTCACCATGCGCCCCGTCATCGTCAGCGCCGCCTCGCGCCTCGAAATCACCCCCGCGCCCGGACAGCCCGAGATTTTCATGTCCCTCGACGGCCGCGATTTCGACCGCATCCGCCCCGGGGACAGCATCCGCATCACCCAGGCCGCGCAGCGCCTGCCCCTCGCCATGCTCCCCGGCACCTCCTTCTTTGAAGTCCTCCGGCAGAAACTCAAGTGGAGCGGCTCCGCGATATGATCACCGTCGCCGATCTCCTGCCCCCCGGGCACGTCCTGCTCGACCTCGCCGCCACCACCTCGCGCGCCGCCATCGATGAGGTCGCCGCTTTGCTGAAAAGCGACCCCGCCGTGGACGACTGGGACGCCCTCCTCACCGGCGTGCAGGCCGTCGCGCCGTGTGTGCCCGAGGAAAGCGGCGGCTTTGCCCTCAGCATCCCGCACACCCGCGGCGAATGCGTCAGCAGCATGGTCATGAGCGTGGGCCGCAGCGCCGCCGGCGTGTCATTTCCCGGCGTGGCCCTCCCCGTGCGCTACATCTTTTGCATCGCCGTCCCGCGCGCCCTCGCCGCCGATTACCTCCGCATCGTCGGCCTCCTCGCCCGCGTCTTCAAAGACCCCGCCGCCGAGCGCGAACTCCACGCCGCCACGACCTCCGACGACTTCATCGCCCTCCTCGCCCGCCGCGAAGCCCGCCTGTAAAGCGCCCGCCACCTGCCGGCTCGCCGGAGCGCAGCGCGTCCCGTCGGCTTCCGCGTGGGTGGGAGAAAGGCGACGGGGTGGAAATAGACGCGGCGCGGAGAGGTCCGCAGTCCCGAAGGGACGATGGAAATTAGCCGGTGGCGTGAGCCACCGGAACCGCCCGCCGAGCGCATCCGCCCCGGAGGGGCGGCGGAGTAGCCGCAGCGACATTCCACCGCCCCTGCCGGGGCGGATTCCTTTGCCCGCCATCCGGTGGCTCACGCCACCGGCTAATTTCCCTCGTCCCTCCGGGACGCATGCGACACCGCGGGCGGAGACGCCTCCGCACCGGGGAAAACCGCCCGCCCCCCGCCGCCCGGCCACCTGAGCCCCGCGCCGCGGGTTGCGTTTCCGCCGATCTCTGCGAACCTCTGCGCCCTTCAAAAAAAAGCCGCTATGTTTGTCGATCACATCAGAATCTTTGCGCAAGCCGGCGACGGCGGCGATGGCGCGGTTTCCTTTCGCCGCGAATCCTTTGTGCCCAAGGGCGGGCCGGATGGTGGCGATGGCGGCCGCGGCGGCTCGGTCATCCTGCGGGCCGACACCCACACGGACAATCTCACCCCGTTTTTCTACGAGCCCATCGTGAAGGCCAAAAACGGCGACCGCGGCGGCGGGCGGCAGTGCTTTGGCAAAAGCGCCCCGGATCGCATCGTCCCCGTCCCCGCCGGGACCATCATCTATCGGCTGCCCGACGAGGACACCACCGAGGAGGCCGACCCCGAGGTCGAGCATGGCGACGGCGCCACGTATGTCGATTTCTCCAAAACCCCCGACGGCGTCGCCAAGCCCGCCCGCAACAAAAAGGCCCCCATCGATCCCGACGAGCTCGAGGTGATCGCCGACCTCACCGAGGTCGGGCAGGAATTCGTCCTCTGCACCGGCGGCAAGGGCGGCATCGGCAACGTCCACTTCAAAAGTTCCCGCAACCAGGCCCCCACCCAATACACCGAAGGCGTCCCCGGCGAGCAGGGCTACTTTTACCTCGAGCTCCGCAAGATCGCCGACGCCGGCCTCGTGGGCTACCCGAACGCCGGCAAATCCACCCTCCTCGGCAAAATCTCCGCCGCCCATCCGAAGGTCGCCTCCTACCCCTTCACCACCCTCACCCCGCACATCGGCGTCGTCGAGCTGCCCGGCTTCCAGCGCATCACCGTCGCCGACATCCCCGGCCTCATTGAGGGCGCCCACGCCGACATCGGGCTCGGGCACGATTTCCTCCGCCACATCGTCCGGTGCAAACTCCTCGTCTTCGTCGTGGACATGGCCGGCAGCGAAGGCCGCGAGCCCCTCGACGATCTGCAAAAGCTCCGCAAGGAACTCGACCTCTACGACCCCCAGCTCAGCGAGCGCCCCTGGATCGTCGTGGCCAACAAGATGGACCTGCCCGACGCCAAAGACCGGCTGAAAGACTTCCGCAAGCGCTACAAGAAGATCGAAATCCTCCCCATCTCCGCCCAGGGCGGCGAGGGCATCACCGACCTCAAAACGCGCATCGGCACCCTCGTCCTTGGGCAGGAAAGCCCGGCGGCGTAGCTTTTCGCGGGCGGAGGCGGTGGGCGGGGAGAGGAACGAATAACCCTAAAAGCGGCAACGGAATGTCCACGAAAAGCACGAAATGACACGAAAGGAAGGCTTTGCGAAATTCCTCTGACTCACCCGGTGGGTGAGCACAGCAACTGCCGCAACCATCTGGCCTTTCGCTGCGCCTCGGGACCAAGCTCCAGCTTGGTCCCGCACTTGTCTTGGAAGCGCTGCTTCCTGCGGGCCGCCAGCGGCCAGGCGCGCGCAAGACACTCCACGCGGACGAAGCGGAGCTTCGCGCGGACAAGTGCGTGCCCAAGCTGGAGCTTGGGCACGAGGGGATTGCTTGCCGATTTTGGGGTGCGGAAAACCCCAGAAGAAAAGTTTTCGTAATATTCCACTTGCAATCGCTCTCTCTGAATCTCTTTTTATCACCGTCGGCAAACCAGTTCTCCCCCCACCCCCATGAAAA
>CAIQUL010000200.1 GCA_903874975.1 uncultured Chthoniobacter sp.
GCACGTTGTCCACGTTCTGCCCCACGCTCAGCACCGTGCGCAGCCGCGTCGTCACTTTCGCCCACTCCTCCGCCGTCTGCGCGCCCGCGACCAGCGCCGCGATGCGCGCCTGCTCGCCACTCACCACGAAGCACAGTTCCGCGACGACATCGATTTCCTCCGCCGAGACGTTCAGCCGATAAGCATCGAGCGCGAGATGCGTGCGCACGTTCACGCGGCCCGCGCCTTCGTGCGCCAGCCGCACGAGATCGCGCGCGGCGGGAGCGGCGGGCTGGGCGGTGGCGAGTTCGAGCAGCATCCGCATCGGGCGCGCCTCGCCGCTGTGGGTCAGGCTGAGCAGGCGCCCGAGCAGCACGAGGTCCGCGGCTTCGTGGTTCGCGGGCGCCTCGCGCAGCGGCGGGTGCAGCGCGGCCCACGCGGCGGTGAGCTTGGTCTCGTAGTCGGCAAACGCGGTCGCCCACGCCGCCAGCACCGTCGCCCGCCCGGGGTCGGCGGCCTCGGCTTGGTCAAACTTCAGGCGCGCCGCTTTCGCCGCGTCTGCGAGCACCGCCCCGGCGCCGGCGAGCGCCTTCACGTTTTCAAAAAGTGTCTGCCGACTTTTCAGCGCGCCGAGCCGCAGCATGTCGAAGCCCGCCGCCACGACCGTGATCTGCAGCGGACGCGACTCCGTGCGGCTGCCTTGCAAATCCGTGGCGATCAGTTTTGTGACGAGGAGATCGCCCGCCTTCACGCCCTCCGCCGCGAGATCCCACGTCCGCTCCACCCGCGCCTCGCGGCCCGTCGCCTCGGGAAAAGCGGTCTCCTTCCAGGCGCCAGCGTTCACCTTCACCACCTGCACGAGCCTGGCCAGCCCCACGTCATCAGTCGCGCGCGCGGTGAGTTTCACGAGTTCGTCCGAGCGCAAAATCAGATCCTGCTTCGGCTCCAGCAGCTCGACTGAGGGCACGAGATCCGGCGCGGCGCGCAGCTCGTACTCTGGGCTGAATTTGTTCTCGAAATCCGTCTTTGCCGCGACCAGATGCACGCGATACGTCCCCGACCCGGTCAGCGAAATCCGCGCGCCGAGCCGCCCGTCCGGCAGCACGGCCAGCGGGATTTTGACCTGCTCCTTGCCACGATCCACGCGCAACTCGCCGCTCTTCACCGGCTGATTCGGCGTAATCTTCAGCTCCACCTCCGTGCCCTCCAGCCCGGACAGGCTCCCGCCGTCTTCCTTCACCGTCTTCACCGGGATCTGCGAGTACGCCGGGGAGGTGTAAGTCTTTTCAAACCCGATCTCGTATGGCCGCGCCACGGCGGTGAGCTGGAAGTATTTCGTGCGCCCGGCACCCGCCTGCATCCGGTAGCGCACGTTCTCGCGCCCGACCTGGATGGTCGTCGCGAATTGATTTTCCCACACCTTCGTCATCTCCGCCACGCGCCGGCCATCGGCGGCGCTCACGACCTCCACCTTGGCGGTTTTTGGGAGCAGTCCGCTGACCTCGATGACCACCCGCACCGCGTCGCCCTGCGGCACCGTCGAGTCACCCGCCTCCGGCCGCACGATGCGCAACTGCGTGGCCGCCACGTTTTCCAAATTCGCCCCCGGCAGCAGGGCGCGGAGGAACAGCGTCTGAAAGCGATTCTGGCTCACCAGCAGCAGCGCCACCACCGCCACCGCGATCGCCGCCGTCACGCCGAGCGTGCGCTTGATCAGCGCCACCGGCAGCAGCGAAGCCATCTCCAGATTCTGCATCCGCGCCGAGACATCCGCCTGCAGCAGCCCGCGGAATTGCCCCGAATCGAACACCTCGCCCTGACTCCGCCCCAGCTCCACCGCCGACAGCAAATCCTCGCGCAGCTTCGGCTCCGCATGCTCCACCAGCCGTGCGATTTGCCGCTCATCCGGCGCGTGCAAAAGCTGGACCAGACACAGCCGCCACGCGATGCCCAGCACCGAGGCATACGCCACCCCGCTCAGCGCCCACCGCCCCCAGTCCGGCATCAGCGGGAAAAGGAAATCCATCCCCGCGACGAGGATCATCGTCCCGACGAGCATCGCCACCGCCGCGAAAACCCCGCGCACAATGATCAGCAACCGCCGCCGGCGCGCGAACGCCTGGAGCTTTCGCAGAATGAGGGGATCGAGATGGGTGCTCACGGAAGGTGAAAATCTGGGGCGGTGGTTCCCCGACGATAGTCCGCCCGCCCGGGTACTCGCCAGCCCTGGCTCTTCCCTTCCGCCTGGCTTGCGAGAAATCGAACTCTGCCGGCTGCGGCGTGGCCGAGTTCAGCGGCTGGGTATCGCCGGCCAATTCCTGCTCCCGCCGGAGCAACGCCGTCATCCGCTGCACCTCCGCCGCCTGCTGCGGATCGGCGGCGAGGTCGCGCA
>CAIQUL010000201.1 GCA_903874975.1 uncultured Chthoniobacter sp.
CCAGGAGAGCGGCAGGCAGCCGATGGCGATGAACGCGAGTTGCGAGGCGTTGAAGGCCATGAGCCAGAAAAAAGCCGCGTCCATGAAGCCGTAGCTGTGCAGCCCGATGCCAAGCATGTTCACGCCGAACCACGACCACGCCGTGACGATGTTGCCAAAGATGGCGAAGTTCATCAACCCGCGCTCGCGGACGAGGCCGCCCCACTTCGCGTGGAGGATGAGCGCATTCCACAGCACGATGATGAGCGCGCCGTTTTCCTTCGCGTCCCAGCCCCAGAAGCGGCCCCAGCTCTGATCCGCCCAGATGCCGCCGAGCACGGTGCCCACGAAGCTGAACAGCGTGGCGAAACAGACGATGCCATAGACCATTTTCGCGAGCGATTTCGCCGTGGCGGATTCGAGACCCGTGGTGAAAAATCCGCGCACGACATAGACGATGGCGAGGAAGCCCGCGATGAACGCGCTGGAGTAGCCGAGCGTGATGATGACGACGTGCGTCGCGAGCCAGAAGTTCGTGTCGAGCACCGCGCGCATCATCTCCATGGTGTCGCCGGTCAGCGAGAGGTGGTGCGCGATGATGAGGCAGAGAAAGCCGCAGACCGCCGCGACCACGACGCCGATGGAGTTTTTCCAGAACATCTCGAGGATCAGCCCAAGCGTGACCGCACCCCAACTGATGAAGATGGCCGACGAGTAGAGGTTGGTGACCGGCGGGCGGCCTTCCAAAACCATGCGCGTGACGAGTCCGGCGACGAGCACCACCCAAGTCAGCACCATGAGCCAAAACGCGCTCCGGCGCAGCCAGTCGCCGCGCACCGGCGAGAACCAAAAGCCGACCGCGAGCAGCGCGGCGAGCACGGTGAGGACCATGCCGCGGTAGAACGGCTCGGCGAAATTGAACAACTGCTCGTGCTTTGCCTTCCGCAGCTCTTTGGAAAAGTCGGGCTTCAGCGCCGAACGGTAGTCGGCCAGCGCGGAGTTGAAGGCGGCGGCGTTGCCGGACTTGTAAGCGCTGCCCAGGCGCGCGTAGGCGACCACGGCGAAATGCGGGGCTTCGCCGCGGGCGGTTTCCATCAAGGCCTCGCCCATGCGCATCCAGGTGTCATGCTTGCTGCCGTCGGAGTGGGCATGCGGCGGCACGGGCAGCGGGGCTTCGAGCCGCTGCATGGTCTCGAAGCGCTGAAGGTCGCGGAGCAGCCTATCGAGCGCGACCTGGTCGAATTCCTTCTTCTCATTCTGCGCGATCGCCGCCGTCCGGCCCGGGCCGATCGCGGCGAGGTAATCATTGAATTCGCGTTCCCAGTCCTGGGCGTTTTGCGGCTGGAGCAGGTTTTGCAGCCGCATGTAGAGACCGATGCCATTCCACAGCCGCAGCACGGCTTTTTCAAAAGGGTTCCGCTGCGACGCATCCTTGCCGCCCGCGCGCCCGGCCTGCTCCTGAAGTTCCCGCAGCTTCGGCGTGATCTGGGTCCACGAGAAATGTTTCCCGTCGGTCTGCTGCGCGGCGTTGGCGTCCATCGGCAGCGCGAGCAGACCTTTCAAGTCCGGATGATCGATGCGGAAGACCGGATAGGCATCGGCAGCCGACTGGTTCATGGTCATGTCCAGCAGCCACGCGCTGGCACTGAGCATCCGGGGTTTTTCGGACCAGCTCTTCCACGGCTCGAGATTCGCCTTCTGCTTTTCGCGGAGCTGGAGCAGCGAGTTGCGCGCGAGCGAATCGAGCGGCTGAAAGCGCCCGTTCGCGACCGCGGGCAGGCGGCCAAATTCGTTCACGGCGAAGGCCCCGGTGGGTTCTTTCGGGACGCGGATCGCGCCGATGGTCCAGGCGGCGAGGACTGCGGTGATGAGGAAAGGGAGCCAGCGTTTCATGGCGGGAGTTTAGACAGCCACGGTGGCGCGGCGTTTGGTGATGAAGCCGATGAGGTGATAGAGGAATTGCACGGTCAGGCCGATGCCGACGAGCAGGCAGCTCAGGTAAGGCACGAGCCACGAGGGATTCCGCACGACCTGCAGGCCGCTCCGGCCCACGTCCACGATTTCGTCGCGCCCCATCGTCGCTTGGAAAAAGGTCAGCCCTTCGTAACGCAGCGGGTTGTTCATGTAGATGTCCACCTCGCGGGTTTCGCCCTTGGTCGGGTTGTTGATTCGTACGCGGCTTTGGAAGTTCTTCGGGATGCCCTGCGGGTTCGTGCTCGTGGACGTGCCGAGGTAAATTTCGTGCGTGGTCTTGAGCAGCGTGAGGGAGAAGGAGTTGTAATGCCGTGTCGGGCGCAGGGTCATCCGCCACTTCCGCCCGCCGGCCTCGACCTCCTGCGGCGCAGCCATTTTGGCGGCCATGCCCGCGGCGGTCTCCGCGCCGACACTTTTTGTGTAGGTGCGCTTCACGCTCTCGATCAGCAACTCGTCCGACGCCCACGACGGCACCACCCACACGCCATGTTCGCCGAGGTCGAGGATCGCGGTCGGGAGATTGCGGTCGTCCATGCCTTTCGTCTCCGGGCGCTCGGAAAAGTCCCAGTCCTTGGCGATTCCCTTGTCGCTCAGCGGCGCGGCGTTTTTCCCCATCGGCGCGCGGAAATCCGGCGTGGAATTGACCCAGTAGCTTTTGACCTTCACGGGAAAGGGCAGCTTCGCGTCGCGCACCTCCGCGCCGGTCCGGAGCAGCGCCGTTGGGATCGCCACGACCTCCTCGCGGGCGTCGTCGAGCGTGCGGATGAAGACCAACTCATGCTCGCGCGTCGCCTCGGAGAAAAAGCGCGTCCCGCCTTCGCGGAGGTTCATCACGCTCTCGCGCGAATACATGTCGGTCGCGAGTCCGCCGACGAGCATCAGAAGGATGCCGAAATGTGTGAGGTTGATGCCGGCTTTCCGCCAGGTGAGCTGGAAGCGTTTGAGATGCGCGGCGAGCAGATTCAGCAGCAGCACCGCGCCGATGAAATAGCCGCCGGGAAAAACCGGCGGCACCCACCAGACGTCGCCCGCTTTGCGCAGGACAAAGTAGCTGCGAAACCAGCGCGTCTGCCCGTCCCACAAGCCCTCGTGGACCTGCGCGAGCGTGCCGAGGAAGACGAGGGCGATGGCAAAGCCGAGCGTCCAGACGGTTAGCCGCAGCGAGGTGAAAAACTTCCAGAGCAGCTTCATGGCGCGGTTTGCACGAAGCGGATGAAGGCCGCGCGCTCCGCGGTGACCGCGGCGGTGTCGCCCATGAGTTTGTAAAACCACCAGCGCCCTTCGCGCGGGACGATCGCCCCGAGCATGGCCTTCGCGTCGCTTTTCAGATCCACGAGCATCGCGCCGGGTGCGCCTTCGAGCGGGGTGACGAGCGCTTTCAGACCAGCTTCGTCCACGGCTTCGAGGCCGAGTTGACGGCGCCAGCGGTTGACGTTGGCCAGCGCGCCGCCGGTGTCGCTGGGGAAGACGCTGACGAAGACTTCGGCCTTGGCGCCGTCGCGCGCGGGGACCGCGAACTTCGCGACCTGCATCTGCCCGGCGGGCAGCGTCTGCCAGCCTTCCGGCACCTTCCATTTGAACTCCGCCGTGGCCGCCGGCGCAGGGTCCGCGACTTTGACGACCTCCGCCGCCGGCGCGCTGCCCGGTTCCTTGATGCGCACGGTTTTCAAAAACTCCACGAACACCGGCTTCTGCGCGGTGAGGACAGCGTCGGCTCCCTGCAGTTTGTAAAACCAGCTCGCTCCGCCGCGATGGAGGAACGCCGTGATGATGCGCACCGTCTGGCCGTCGCGCGATCCGGCGATTTCAAAGAGCTGGCCTTTCTCTCCGCCGATCTCGATCGGAGCGAGCGCGCCCGCGAGTTCGCCCTCGGCGAGCGGTTTCTGCCCCACCTGCTCGCGCCACATGTTCACCACCAGCGCCTCCTTCCCGGCCATGCTGGCCAGCGGAGTGATGTTCACGCTGGCCTCGCCGGCGTCGGTTGTGATGCGGAAATTGGCGAGGCTCATCGGGGTCGGACCCGCGTCCTGCCAGCCCGCCGGTAGCGTGTAGGCGAGTTGCGGGCGCGGGGCATTCGCGGCGGGCGTGGGCGTGTCGGAGGCCGCTTTCGCGGGAGCCTCGGCGGTTTCCTTGGCCACGGAATAGACGCGGATTTCCTCGCGCTCGCAGCCGGTGAAAAGGGCGGCGGCAGTGGCGAGGATGGTGATGAGTGAGCAGCGGCGGTTCATGCGAAAGGGGTGGAGTGGTAGCCGATCATCGGCTCGCACGCCAATGGGCAATTCGAGTGCGGAGACAATCCGGTTGCGGGGACATTCTTGGAAGAAATGGGCCAGACGAACCGCCGGAGCGGTCAGTCTCACTGACCGGAATTTGTGATTCTCCACGGACTTTACCTTTCGGCGGGGCGCGCTAGTTTCGCCGTCCTTTTTCTGCTACCCCGTTCCAGCCATGCTCATCCGTCTCCACGTTCTCGCGCTCACCATCTTGGTGGGCTTGGTCGCGCCCGGACGGGCGGATTCGCTGACGCGCGCCGAGGCGCTGAAAGTCGCCGAGACGTTCATTCATCATCGGTGGACGGCGGCGGCGGCGAACGTCCGGCATGGCAAGGATTCCTCGGGCATCGAAATCCACACGCCGGACCGGGCGGGCGGGCATGGTGATCCGGCGGGCGACTGCTGGGAGGCGGGTGCGCAGAACACCGGGATGGCCTACAAGTGGGGCGGCTTCGATACGCTGGCGAGCTACGATGCCGGGCTGCGCAAGGGGAAGGCAGCGGGCGATGTTTACACCGCGGAGAAACGTCGGAAGGGTGGCGCGGCGGTGAGCGGGGATGCCGTGGGGATCGACTGCTCGGGCTTCATCTCGCGCTGCTGGAAACTCCCCACCAAGCACTCCACCTCCACGCTCGCCTCCATTTCCTGGCGACTCCCGTCCGCCGAGGCGCTCCGCCCGGCCGACGTGATGAACACCGCCGGCGGACACGTGCTGCTTTTCGTCCGCTGGCTGGATGCGGAAAAGAGTCGCGCGCTTTTCTACGAGGCCGCGCCTTTCAGCAAAACCCGCGCGACGGAACGCCCCCTCGCCGGGATGGTCAGCGGCGGCTCCGTGCCGCTGCGCTACCGGCACATGCGCGACTGATCCGGCCGCGCTTTTCGCCACCCCTTTTCACGCCCCAACACCCATGCTCACCAGCGCCCAAATCCGCCAGCAGTTCCTCGATTTCTTCCGCGAGAAAAAGCACACCATCGTGCCGTCGTCGTCGCTCATGCCCGACTCGCCGAATCTGCTGTTCACCAACGCCGGCATGAACCAGTTCGTGCCCATCTTCCTCGGCGAGCGCAGCGCCGACGTGAGCACCTGGGGCGGCGCCATCCCCGGCTCCGACACCCGCGCCGCCGACACCCAGAAGTGCATCCGCGCCGGCGGCAAACACAACGACCTCGATGACGTCGGGCTCGACACGTATCACCACACCTTCTTCGAGATGCTCGGCAACTGGAGCTTCGGCGACTACTTCAAAAAGGAAGCCATCGGGTGGGCGTGGGAGCTGATCGTCGAGCGCTTCCATTTCCCGCCGAACCGCGTTTACGCCACCATCTACCAGCCCGATCCGGGCGATCCGAGCGAGCGCGATCAGGAGGCGTGGGAGCTGTGGGCGGAGAAGTTCCGCAGCGTCGGGCTCGATCCCGCGATCCACATCGTGAACGGCAACAAAAAGGACAATTTCTGGATGATGGGCGAGACCGGCCCGTGCGGTCCGTGCTCGGAGATCCACATCGACCTCACCCCCGCGGGCGACACCAAGGGGCGGCTGGTCAACCAGAGCAGCGCCGAGTGCATCGAGATCTGGAACAACGTCTTCATCCAGTTCAACGCCAACCCCGACGGCACCTTCACCCCGCTGCCCGCGCAGCACGTCGATACCGGCATGGGCTTCGAGCGCCTCACCTCGATCATCCAGGGCACGAAGGGCTTCACCGACTTCGCGAACGCGAAAATCTCCAACTACGAGACCGACATCTTCCGCCCGATCTTCGACGAACTGGAGAAAATGAGCGGCCACCAATACGGCAGCACGCTCCCGCCGCCGAACGCCGCCGGGCAGGTCATCCCCACCACCGAGCAGGAGAAAGTGGACGTCGCCTTCCGCGTCATCGGCGATCACATCCGCACGCTCAGCTTCTCGATCGCCGACGGCATCCAGCCCGGCAACACCGACCGCAACTACGTCCTCCGCCGCATCCTCCGCCGCGCCGTCCGCTACGGGCGCAGCCTCGGTTTCAAGGAGCCGTTTTTCTACAAGCTCGTCGCCGTGCTGGCGCGCACCATGGGCGACGTCTTTCCCGAAATCCGCGCGCGGCAAAAGCACGTGGAGGAAGTGATCCGGCGCGAGGAGGAGGCGTTTAATAAGACGCTGGATCGGGGGATTGAGTCGTTCAATGGCATGTTGCAAGCACTGGAATTCCACCGGCAAAATCGTCCGACATCTGATCCACTCAGCGGCGAAGTAACCATGCCAGGGGAGTTCGCCTTCAAACTCTACGACACCTACGGCTTCCCGCTCGACCTCACCGAACTCATGGCCCGGGAGCGCGGCCTGACGGTGGACACGGCGGGTTTTGAAAAGCACATGGACGAGCAGCGCGCCCGCGCCCGCGCGGCGCAGAAGAAGCAGGTCATCGAACTGAGCGAGATCGAGACCAAGGAGGCGACGCGCTTCGTGGGTTACGACGCGCTTTCCACCCCGGCGCAGGTGCTGGAAGTGGTGAGTCTGAAGGACAAGACCGCCGTGATCCTCGACGCCAGCGCCGCTTACGCCGAGATGGGCGGGCAGGTCGGCGATACCGGCGAGCTGACCCACGGCGCCGACGTGTGGCGGATCGTCAATACGCAGAAGAGCGGCGCGACTTTCCTGCACTTCCTCGACGGGGCCGACGCGCCCGCGGCGGGCACCGCGGTGGAGTTGCTCGTCGATCCAGCCCGCCGCGGGGCGATCCAGCGGCATCACACCGTCACGCACCTGCTCCACTGGGCGCTGCACGAAGTGGTCAGCCACGAAGCCACGCAGAAAGGCTCCTTCGTCGGCCCCGACAAGCTGACCTTCGACTTCAACAGCGCCGCGCTCACGCCCGCGCAGGTCCGCGACATCGAACGGCTGGTGAACGAACGCATCGTCGAAAACGCCGGCGTTTCCTGGACCGAAGTGCCTTACGCCGACGTGCGCGGGCGCGCCGACATCATGCAGTTCTTCGGCGACAAATACGGGGAGACCGTGCGGGTGGTGCAGATCGGCGGCGGGGCAGGGGAGTTCAACGGCTACTCGCAGGAGCTCTGCGCCGGCACCCACACCCGCGCGACCGGCGAGATCGGGCTCTTCCGCATCGTGAGCGAAGCCGCCATCGCCGCCGGCGTCCGCCGCATCGAAGCCGTGGCCGGGCTCACCGCCTACGACTCCGCGCTTTCCGATATGCTGCGCCTCCAAGCGCTCGCCGCGAAGATCGGCGCACCGCTCGCCGACGTGGAGAAGAAACTCGAGGCGCTGCTTGCGCACGAAAAGGAGCTGGAGAAAGCGCTCAAGTCCGCCCAGCAACGCGAAGCCGCCGGGCGCGCGAAGGATTTGCTGGCGAAGGCCGAGACGATCAACGGCACGCCCGCGATCATCGCCAACCTCGGCAGCGCCGACGGCGACACGCTGCAAACCGTGGCGGATGCGCTCAAGGGACATTTCGCCGGTGTCATCGTCCTCGGCGGCAGCGCCAATGGCGCGGTGGCCCTGATCGCCTCCGTCTCGCCCGATTTCACCGCAAAAGTGCAGGCCGGGAAGATCATCCAGACCATCGCCCCGCTCGTCGGCGGCAAAGGCGGCGGCAAACCCGATAACGCTCGCGGCGGCGGCAAAGACCCGTCGCAACTCGAAGCGGCCCTCGCGGAGGCGAAGGCGCTGCTCGGTTAGGGCAAGGCAGCTCCGGTTTAGTGGTTAGGCGTGAATGGTGATGGGTGAATGGTGATGGGTGAATCAGCGGCGACCATGCCCTTTTCACCGATCACCGGTCCCTTCCTGCCGCTCGTTCTGCTTCGGAGCGAGCACCTCGCGCGCGCCGTCTTCCCAATCTTCGAGCCGGTCGGCCTTGCCGACGGTCTTCAAATATTCGGTGTTCACCTTTTCCCGGTCGGGATGGCCGATGGGCGTGTTGATGTCCTTCTCGATCACGTTGGCGGCATGCACCACGGAGAGCGGGCTAAAGACCGCGAAACCGCTGCGCTCAGGTTCATGGTGCAGTGCGATGGCCTCGACGATGGAGCCGGGTAGACCCCACAGGCCGAGCAGATACGCGCCGACCTCGCAGTGGCTTGCGCCGAAAATTTCGCGCTCGGCCTGCACCATGGTGTGCTCGCCCGCGTCGCGGAGTCGCACCGCGGCGCAGTAGCGCTCGGGCATGCTCGACGCCAGCATCACCTTGCCGATGTCGTGGAGCACGGAGGCGACAAAAATTTCGTCGGTGGTGGCGCGATCCACTTTTTCCTGGCGCGCGATTTTTTGCGCCACGACGCCGGTGGAAATGCTGTGGCTCCAGACCTTCTCGAGAGAGAAGCCGCCGAGTTTGGATTCGTCGAAGCAGGAGAAAACGTGGAGCGAAAGCACGAGCGAGCGCAACCGGCCGACGCCGAGGAATTGCACGGCCTCGACGGGGCTGGTGATGCGCCGGGAGATGCCGAAGAACGCGGAGTTCACGAGCTGGAGAATCTTCGCGGTCATGCCGGGATCCTGCTGGACGATTTTGGCGACCTGCTCGATCGAGGTGTCGGGGCTGGCGAGCGCTTCATTGATGCGGAAATAGAGCGAAGGCAGGCTCGGTACGGTGCGGAGTTCGGCAAAGAGTGACCGGAGTTTTTCATCGCCCAGCAGGTAATCGAGCGTGCAGACGCGGCAGATCGTGGAGCGCAGCGCCTGGAGACGGACGGGCTTGGCGATGAACTGGTGGGTGGCCCCGATGCAGCGCGCGACCTGCTCCTGATCCGCGTAGCCGGAGAGGATGAGCCGCGAGGTTTGCGGGTGGCGTTTCATCACCTCCAAAACGAGATCGGCCCCCGACATGATCGGCATGCGCATATCCGTGACCACCACATCGAAGGGCGCGGCATCCATTAGCTTGAGCGCTTTGGCGGCGGCGTCGGTGAACTCGAAATCCCACCGGTTCTCCTCTTTTTCAAAGGCGAGACGGTAGAGATCGAGGAGGGCGGTTTCGTCATCGACAAAGAGGACGCGTTTGGGAGCGGTGGGCGTGCGAGTCATTCTGGGGGATGAAAAAGCAGACGGCGGGCCAACGCGTTTTGGGAGGCGGACGGCAGCGAGATTTTTCCGCGCGTGGGGTGGGGGAGATTGCATTTGGACGCCCCGTCCCTAACGTCTGCGCCCATGTCCTGCGCAAAAATCGACCCCGCTCTCCATCTGGCGAAGAAGCCCGATTGGATCAAGGTCCGCCTGCCCTCGAACCCGGTCTTTTTTTCCACGAAAGCGCTGATCTCCGACCTGCGGCTGCACACCGTGTGTGAGGAGGCGCAGTGCCCGAATCGCTGGGAGTGCTGGAGCGCGGGGACGGCCACTTTCATGATCGCCGGGGAGCGCTGCACGCGGGCCTGCGGCTTCTGCGCGGTGACGACGGCGAAGCCTTTCGCGCTGGAGGCCGACGAGCCGCAGCGCGTGGCCGAGGCGGTGACGCGGATGCGGCTGCGGCACGTGGTGGTGACGGCGGTGGCGCGCGATGATCTGCGCGACGGCGGGGCGGAGCACTTCGCGCGGACGATCGAGGCGATCCGCGCCGCGCAGCCGGAGATCACCATCGAGGTCCTGACCCCGGACTTTCACGCCAAGGAGGAGTGCCTGCGGATGATCGCCGACGCGCGCCCGCACATTTTCAATCACAACGTCGAGACCGTGGAGCGGCTGACCCCGCTGGTGCGTTCGCGGGCGAAATACCGGCTCTCGCTCGCGGTGCTGCGGCGGATGAAGGAGATCGCGCCCGGCCTGGCGACGAAGAGCGGGATCATGCTCGGGCTGGGGGAGACGGAGGCGGAGATTTTTCAGACGATGGACGATCTGCGCGAGGCCGGGGTGCAGGCGCTGACCATGGGCCAGTATCTGCGTCCGACCGCGCAGCATCTGCCGGTGCTGGAATACGTCCACCCGGACACTTTTCAGCTCTACAAAAAGATCGCGGAGACCAAGGGCTTCGCGCACGTGGCGTCCGGGCCGCTGGTGCGGTCGAGCTACCATGCGGCGGACTTTCAGCCGATGAAAGTAGCGCCCCATGCGGATTGACCGCACCAACGTCGCCGCGCTGATCCCGTGCTACCTCGAGGAGAAGCACATCCGCGAAGTGGCGGCGCGGGCGCTCGCGCAACTCGACACGGTGCTGGTGGTGGACGACGGCTCCACGGATGGCACGGAGCGGGCAGCGCGGGCGGCGGGCGTGGAGGTCATCCGGCATCCGGTGAACCAGGGCAAAGGCGCGGCGATCAAGACGGGGCTGCGTGAACTGAGCGCGCGGGCGGGGACCGAATACGCGCTCATCCTCGACGGCGACGGCCAGCATCTGCCCGAGGAAATCCCAAACTTTCTCGCCGCCGCGAACGCCACCCGCGCGCCGCTGCTCGTGGGTACGCGGATGAGCGACACGCGCCGGATGCCCTTCGTGCGCCGGACGACGAACCGCTTTATGTCGTGGCAGATCAGCCGCGTGTGCGGGCAGGAGGTGTCGGATTCGCAGTGCGGCTTCCGCATGGTCCACCGCGACCTCGCGCCCGCGATGGTGGCGATTGCGACGACGAAGTTTGACTACGAAACCGAGATGCTCGTCGTGGCATCCCGCCGCGGGGTCCGCATCGCCGCCGTGCCGATCAGCACGATCTACGGGGATGAGGTCAGCAAGATCCACCCCGTCCGCGACACGCTGCGCTTTTTTGCAATGATGGCGCGTTTCAAACGCGAAGCGTCCGCCCCCAAGCCGTCATCCTGAGCGGAGCGGAGGCTTTGCGAAGCGCAGTCGAAGGACCTCTAACTCCCGGCGAGTGCGGCGGCGGTGGCTGGGATGGAAATGACGAAGAGCAGCCGGAACGAGATCACCGACAGCTTTCCCCGCTTTCCATCTGACTGGAGGGTGATGTCATGTGCTTGATGACGGGTGGTTGGTTGTTCGCTCTCCACCCTGCGCTTGAAAAAGACCCTGCAAGGCGCCGCCGCTCCCGGCAAACCCGTGAACTACCTCTTCCTCGGCGACCTCAATACCATGGGCATGGAAGACCTTTTCAAAGAGCACAACATCCTCCCAGAGATCGAACTCAAGAAGATCGATGTCATCGCCAAAAAGCGGAAAATGCGCACGCTCACCAAGAGCCGCCCGCACCCATGGTCGAATGGTAGCAAGAGCCGTTACAAACCCAGTTATCTCGACCACGTCGTCGCCGCCGATCACCTGCAGTTCAAGCAATTGTCCGCGTTCTCGGCTGGCCCAAGGAGACCACACCCGCCGCGCAGGACGCTTGAATCAAACGCTTCTCCGACCACGGCATCCTTTACTTCGAGGTCCAGCGCCCGTGAGCCGGCGGTGCTGTGGGGCCGGGGAGAATTTTCTCACTCGTTCCCAAAGTCCGCGCAGCGGTTTGGGAAGGTGCGCGTGAGGTAAAACTCCGTTTCGCTGGCGGGCGGAAGCTCATCGAGACCGCGATCCGCGGCGGCGTTCGCCGGAAGGGAGACGGAGTCTCGTGGTCACAAACCTTCCCCAAATCGGCGAGCCGAGCGCGCCGCGGAATTTCATTTTTTCGCGGCGGCGGGGATGTCCGAGATCGCCGCGAACCCGGTGCGATAAACGGCGAAGTCGTCGAGCTTGCCGGTGAAGCCGGGGCCCGCGACGCCGGCACCGATGCGGCCGGCGCGGGCGCGCACGTCTTCGGGCGTGAGGGCAAAGGCTTTGTTTTCGACGGCGAGCTGGCCGTCGAGGTAAAGGCGGGCGGTTCCGTCCTTGAGCGTGACGGTCACGCGGGTCCAGCGGTGCATGGCGAGTCCGGTCGGGCTTTGCAGGGCGGCGGAATCTTTGCCGCGCCGGATGACGAACGCGGGCTTTCCGCCGGCCACGATCGCGAGCAGGACGCTCGCGTCGGCGTCGCCAAACTCGAACACGCGCTGCGCCGCCGCGCCGCCGGCCCACGCGAGTTGCAGGTCGAAAGTCACGTCGCGCGTGTCGGCCACGTGGCCCTCGGTGAGCGCGTAGCCTTTCCCGTCGCAGGCGAGGAAGCGGCGGCCGTCGGCTTCGCCAAATTTCGCGCCCGCGCGCAGGACGCCCTGGCAGTCGGCGTTCGCATCCTTGAGCACCTGCTGGCGCGGCTCGTCGAAATTCCAGCGCGCGTAGAGCCAGCGGTTGTCGGCGGCTTCCCTCTTGAGGTGCTCCTTGCTCATGTAGCCGTAGATCATGCCGCCGGAGATTTTTTCGAGGTCGCTGCCCGAGAAGTGAATTTCGAGATCCTCGCCGCAGATCGCGCCGCCGGTGAGTTCGGTGGCGGGTTGCAGGCGGAGATCGCCGAAGCCCTTCACCAGCACGTCGCCGCTCACGGTGCCGCGTCCTTCGATGGTCGCGTATTCCAAAAGGCGCGCGTTGCCCGTCATGGTCGCCTGATCGCCGAGCCGCGCAAAGCCGCGCACGCGGGCGCGGCCGGAAAGCTGGGCGCGATCCGTGACGCGCGCGAACCCGCCGACGATCGCCTCATCGCTGACGCGCGCGTTCTGCCGGACGGTCGCGTGGTCTTCGATGCGGGCCTTGCCCGAAACTTGCCCGCCGTCGAGCACGCGGGCGTTTGGCCCGACGTAGGCGGTGGCGTCCACTTTCGCGGACTTGGCCACGAGGCCGCCGCCGTTCGGATGCGGGGCCGCGTCCGCCGGCTTCTCGTCGCGTCCGGGCGGAGTCGCCGCGGGTGCGGCGCCGGTGAAGGTGACCTCGTAGGGAAAGCGCGGCTTTTTGCCATAGCCGGGACGAAACTCCTGCTGCGTGTATTTCGACGGCGTGGCGGCGACGGCGAGGGTGAGTTGTTCGCCGTCGCGCACATCGAGCGTCAGCTTTCCGGCGCGGACGGTCGGGCTGTAGCGGCAGCGGCCGAGCGCGTCGCTGGCCACGAGCGTCACGCGCCAGTCGGAGCCTTCGGTTTCGTCCACGATGCCGGCGAAATCCACGCTCACCGTTTTTGCCGAGGGGACGAGGTCCACGAGGTTCACGCCGTATTGCCGCGGCGCGTGGGAGAAGATGGGCTTCCACCAGCCGGCGCGGTCGGCCACCGGCTCCAGCATCGTCCGGTGCGAAGGCACGCTGCGGCTGTGGCGCACGAGGTTGCGCAGCTCTTTCTGGTGGTAGAACTGGTTTTGAAAATCCCACGCGACCATGCGCGCGGCGAGTTCGCCGATGATGTCGCCGAAGCCCGCGACGCCCTCTTTCCACACCCCGCGCTCCGTGCCGACGCGCATGATGGTCTGGAAGGGATCTTCGATCGCGCCGTCGCGCTCGTTGCGTTTGCACGCCGGCCAGATGGCGTAGGGAAACGCCGGGCCGAAGCTGGGATGTTCCGCGAGCGTCTGGAGGAAAGGCCAGGAGCCGTAGTTGTGGCGCGTCGAGTTGAGTTCGTAATGCGCGCGGCCCGCGTAGTGCGCGAGCACGGGCGGATACCCGGGCATGAATTGGTGGGTGCTCCAGTTCCCGTGGCACTCCCAAAACCAGCCGACGAACGGCGAATTGCGGTAGCCCTTCGAGTAATACTGCACGCTGTGCGTGAACTCGTGCACGACCACGCTGCTGCCCTCGCCGAGCGCGCTCGGGTTCATCACGATATTCTCCGCGCCAAAGGCGAAACCGCTCGCGTGCTTCGCCAGCCCGGTGCCGGTGATATAGACATTGATCTTGCTCGGCTCCGCCTCGCCGGCCATCGGCAGCGGGGCACCGATGCCGCCGAGGAACGTCCACACTTTCTCGAACCACCGCTGCTGCCGCGGGAGAAACTCCTTGTCCTCGAAGACCACCTTGCCCGAGCCCGCGCGGTCATTGCCGTAGTAAAAGGTGAAGTGCTCGCTCTCCGCGATGTTCGCATCCGCGGTGGTGTAGGGCTTGAGCTTGGCGCGATACGGTTTCGCCGTCTCCGCGCGCTTCGTTTTGGCCAGCCGCGCGGCCTCCAGTTTCTCCGCGAGCGCGCGGTCCGCGGCCGTGAGCGCATTCGCCGGAAAACTGCGCAGGCGGAAATCCTCGCGCACCAGGATGAGCGCGGCCTCGGAGTGTTTGAGGTCCTCGCCGCGCAGTTCGACAAAGGCCCCCTTCACCGCGCGCGGCCAGTCCTGCATGGGCTCCTTGAACTCCGTGAAATTCCACACGCGCATCTCCTGCCCGGCGGCTAGCTTTTTCCCCTGCTCGATCCGGAGCCGCTCGGTATCAAGCACCGAGACCTGGGCGGAGGCGGACGCGACGAGCGCGAAGGAGAGTAGGAGGTGTTTCATGAGGGTTCGATGGACGGCGGTTGGGCGGGAGAGAATGGGGAACCTCGGAAACCGTGGCGAGGTGCAAAATGTTAGCCGGAACTGTGCAGTTGCCGGAGCGCTGCTGAGTGGAGCACAGCCTGAATGCCTGTGTTCCGCACGGATGGCGCCACTCTCAACTGCGTCGTTGGGCCGCTCGTCCCGAAAGGACCGTGAAAATTAGCCAACATCGGTGGAGCGAGTCTGAGGGAGGCGGGTTTCGGGTAGGGTGCGCATCCTGCGCCGCGGCCTTGCGGACGACGGGGGACGCGCCACTCGTCGCGGAAGTTCGTTCGGGCGAGACGCCCGAACCGGCGGGCGGGACGCCCACCCTACCCGGGACACTCCGCCCCCGCTTTTGCACCGGTTTTGGTCACACCCCGGGCTTGCCGGGGTGGAAGATTCTTCTCCCACTCGCGCGGGTTTCCGCTACCGTCCGCGCCCTTTCTTTTATGTACCGCACGCATCACTGCCAGCAGCTCCGCCCTTCCGACATCGGCCAGACCGTCACGCTCGCGGGGTGGGTCAATTCACGGCGGGATCATGGTGGGGTGATCTTCATCGACCTGCGGGACCGCGAGGGTCTGACGCAGGTGGTTTTCCGGCCGGAGGAGCATCCGCAGGTGGCGGAGGCGGCGCACGGGCTGCGGAGTGAGGATGTGATCCAGCTCACGGGCGTGGTGGCGGCACGGCTGGTGGGGAGCGAAAATGCGAAGCTGGCGACGGGGGCGGTGGAGATCATCGCGAGCGAGCTGAAGGTGCTGAACAAGGCGGACGTGCCGCCTTTCCCGCTGGATGACCCGAGCGTGAATGAGGATCTGCGGCTGCAATACCGCTATCTGGATCTGCGGACGGGGCGGATGCAGCGCAATCTGCGGCTGCGGCATCGGGTGGTGAAGGCGGTGCGGGATTATCTGGATGACGCGGGGTTTTTGGAAATCGAGACGCCGATCCTGTCGAATCCGACGCCGGAGGGCGCGCGGGATTTCCTGGTGCCGTCGCGGCTGACGCCGGGTGCGTTTTACGCGCTGCCGCAGGCGCCGCAGCAGTACAAGCAACTGCTGCAGGTGGCGGGGCTGGAGAAGTATTTCCAGATCGCGCGGTGTTTTCGCGATGAGGATTTGCGGGCGGACCGGCAGCCGGAGTTCACGCAAATCGATGTGGAGGCGTCGTTCATCACGGAGGTGGAGATTCAGACGCTGATCGAGGGGCTGCTGGCGCGGATTTTTCGCGAGGCGCGCGGGGTGGAGATCCCGGTGCCGTTTCCGCGGATGCCGTATAGCGAGGCGATGAACCGCTATGGCAGCGACAAGCCGGACACCCGCTTCGGGCTGGAGCTGGTGGAGCTGGCGGACATTTTCGGGGAGTCGCAGTTCAAGGTGTTCCGCTCGGTGGTGGATGGCGGCGGGGTGATCAAGGCGCTGAACGCGAAGGGTGCGGCGGCGCTGCTGAGCAAGGAGCAGCTCAAGAAATGGGAGGAGTGGGTGAAGACGGAATTCGGCGCGAAGGGGCTGGCGTATATCAAGTGGACGGTCGGCGGGGAGTGGGAGTCGCCGATCGTGAAGTTTTTCAGCGACGCGGAAAAGGCGGCGCTGAGTGAGCGGATGGGTTTTGTCGAAGGCGACGTGCTCTTCTTTGGCGCGGATGTGAAGCTGGAAGCGGTGTGCGAAGTGCTGGGCCGGGTGCGGCTGCGCTGCGCGGAACTGCTGGGGCTGATGGCGGCGGCGAAGGATCAGCTCAATTTCCTGTGGGTCGTGGATTTTCCGCTGCTGGCGTTTTCGCCGGAGGACAATCACTGGGTCGCGGTGCATCATCCGTTCACGCGCCCGAAGGCGGAGGACATGGCGCTGCTCGACGCGCAAGATTTCGGCAAAGTGCGCGCGATCGCCTACGACGTGGTGCTCAATGGCGTGGAACTCGGCGGCGGTTCGATTCGAATTCACGAGAAGGATTTGCAGGCGCGGATGTTTGAGGTGCTCGGCGTCACGCCGGAGCAGCAGCAGCTCAAGTTCGCGCACCTGCTGCGGGCGTTCAGCTTTGGCGCGCCGCCGCACGGCGGCATCGCGCTCGGGCTGGACCGGCTGGTCATGCTCATCGTCGGCGCGGAGTCGATCCGCGACGTCATCGCTTTCCCGAAAAACAACCGCGGCACGGATCTGATGACCCACTCGCCGGTGGAGGTGGACTTCAAGCAGTTGCGCGAAGTTTACATCCAGAGCACGGCGAAGAAGGGGTAGCGCGAGGCGGCGG
>CAIQUL010000202.1 GCA_903874975.1 uncultured Chthoniobacter sp.
GCCGCAACAGCCGCTCCGTCTGACCGGAAGCCCGCTGCCAGAGCCGGTCCATCTCCGGCCCCAGCCGGTCCGCGAGATCGCCGCGCGGCAGGCTGGTGAACTGCCCCAGCGTGTGCACACCCCAGGCGCGCAGCAGCGCGTGCAGATGCGGCGGCGGATCGATCTCCGCAATCGCCAACTGCGCAAGAAACGACGGCGGCGCCTGCACCACGAGAAAGGAATCCGCCCGCCGCGCCGCGAGAAAGGCGAGGTCGGGATTCGGGGCGATCCCCACTTTGCCATGCAGCTCCAGCGCCGTGAACCGGGCGAGAACCGCGGCGCACCACGCGTTCCAGTCGGCGGTCCCGCGGCGACGGAGATCGAGCGTGCAACAGCCTTCCCCGGTCGCCTCGATCTCCGGCGAAAGCGAATCCGCCAGCTCCAGCAGCGCCTGTTGCACCGCCTGTTCGGCGGCTCCCGCGCGCGGCCAGAGCTGCAGCGCCGGACAGCGCGCCATACCCTGCACGCCGGGCATGCCCGCGCGCACTCCGCCGGCTGCGGCCGCCGCACTGCACGCGCAGATTTTTCCATCCTCCGCCACCACCGCCACGGGCGCCGCCGCGTCCAGGTCGCGAAAACGCCGCGCCGCCTGGAGGCGAAATTCGGGCAGCAGCAGCACGGCGTACATGGCTCCCGTCCTCACGCCGACTGCCGCGCGCCATCGGCCAGCGCGGAGAATTGCCGGCGCGCAAAAACCTGCACCTCCCAGCTTTCCAGCAAAGCGCCGCGCCGCTCCCGCATCGCCGCCAGAGTCCACCGCTGCCGGACCGCCATCCGCGTCTTCGCCCCGGCGATCATCGGCTGCGGAGTGAGGATGACAAAGGCCATGCCCGTCGTTTCCACCACGCGCTGGAAACGGTGCCAGGTGCTCGCCGGGATGCGGCGCAACTCCCGCTCCGGCGTGAGCTGCAGGTCGAGGACGAGCAGCCGCAAATTGCCGTCGTGCAAAAGCAGATCGACCGCTTTCAGCGCCGCGCGCGGCTCCCCGCAGCGCACCCAGAGCAGCCGCGCCAAAGCGGACGACCCGGCCGCGTCGGGGTGAAAGGAATTTCCCGCCTCCACCAGCGCGCCGAACGCCTGCTCCCGCGCCAGCACCCGGAGCGCGACCGCGAGGAACAAAGCCCCCGCACTGCTCGGCCCGACCAGTTCCGTGACGGCCCCCTGCCGGAGCCCGCCCTCCGCCTCATCCAGCGCCGCACAACCCGTCCGCAGCACCCCCGACTCCCGGACCGCCCCGGCGGGAAATTTCTCGTGCAGCAAAGCGCGCAACGCCGCCAGCCGCCCGGTCAGGAGCGACGGCGCATCGTCCGTCGCGCGTGACGGCTGGAAATTGGCGGAAAGCATGGTGTGTTCACGAGAACATAGTTTCTCCTCCGCTGCAAAGCCGCAGAAATCCGCGCGGCTTTTAACCCCAGCCCGCGCTCACTCCAGCAGCGCCCGCGCAGCCCGCCAGCCCAGATAGACGCCCACCAAACTGCCGACTCCGCTGACCAAAAAAGCCGTCATCACTCCGCCCGACTCCCCCAGCGCCCAGCCCGCCCAGCTCCCCACGCTCATCCCGACGAAGATGCAGAGTTTCATGGTTCCACGGAGAGCACGATCGGGGCCGGGGGGCCATTCGTCCGGGATATTTCCCCGGCCCAAGATTCACCTTGCCCACGGCGTCCCGGCGCGCTTTCATTGCGCCGTGGGAAAGCGGGCCAGCCTCGTGATCCTCGTTGCCGATACGCCTTCGCAAGCGCGGTGATGCCGGAGCTGTGCGGGCGCGGAGTTTTCCGCGAACCCACAAGTCATGCGAACCCCGAAACAACCATCCCTGCGCGAGCGGCGCTCCCCGCCCGCGCCGAAAAAAACCGTCTCCCTATTCTAATCCAAAATCGTGTCAATGGTCGGATCCGCGCCCGCGAGGTCCGTGTGATCCTCGCCTCCACCGGCGAGCAGCTCGGTGTGATGAAACTGTCCGACGCCATCCGCCGGGCGCAGGAACTAGGTCTCGATCTGGTCGAGATCGCCGCCAATGCCAATCCGCCGGTCTGCCGGATTGTGGATTTCGGGAAATTCAAATACGAGGCGTCCAAGCAGGAGAAGGAGAAGAAAAACTCCGGCTCGAAACTCAAAGAAATCAAGTTTCGGGTGAACTGCGCGATCCACGATTACGAGACGAAGATGCGGCACGCCGAGGAGTTTCTCGACAAGGGGAACAAGGTGCGCGTGCAGCTCCAGTTCCGCGGTCGCGAAATGGCCCACCAGGATCTGGGCATGGCGCTCATGGTGCGCGTGAAAACCGATCTCGTGGAAATGGCCCACGTGGAAACGGAGCCCAAACTCATGGGCCGCAGCGTGACCATGACCCTGGCCCCGCTCCCCAAAGGCAAGCGCAAGCGCCGCTTCTTTAGCGTCCACGACCTCGAACCCCTCGAAGACGAGGACGAAGACGACGACGACACTGCGGACGAGGACGAAGAAAAGGAGGCGTAGTCTGCGGCGGCGGACGCGCCGCAGGCGGGAAAAAGCGCACGCGCAGGGCTGACAAACCGGCGCGAATCCGCATCATGCGCGCCCATGCCCATCCGCGAATTCAGAACCAAAATGGAAGCAGCCGGCGTCAGCGAGCCGGCCATTCGGGCCTTTGAGCGCAACTACGCGCAGCTCGCCCAGCAAGACTCCGGGCTCATCCCGGAAAACTCCATCCAGCCCGTCGAGAGCCTGCCCACCCTCGCCGGGATCGCCGCGCAGGTTGCACCCGACCCCGCGCTGCTCGGCCAGACCGCCGTCCTGAAACTCAACGGCGGCCTCGGCACCGGCATGGGCCTCGAGCGCGCCAAATCCCTCCTGCCCGTCCGCGACGGCCTCACTTTCCTCGACCTCATCGTGCGCCAGGTCCTGCACTTCCGGAAGACGAGCGGCCACATGCGCCTGCTCACCATGAACAGCTTCAGCACCAGCGCCGACACCAGCGCCGCGCTGGCCAAATACCCCGAACTCGGCCGCCCCGACGAGATCGAGCTGCTGCAAAACAAGACGCCCAAAGTGGACGCGAAAACGCTGCGGCCCGTCGTCTGGGAAAAGGATCGCGAACTCGAATGGTGCCCGCCCGGCCACGGCGATCTCTACGCCGTCCTCGCCACCGGCGGCACCCTGGAGCGCCTCCTCGCCGAGGGCGTCCGCTACGTCTTCGTCTCGAACAGCGACAACCTCGGTGCCACCCTCGACCTCGCCCTGCTCACCTGGTTCGCGCAAAGCGGCGCGCCCTTCATGATGGAGGTCACCGCCCGCACCGCCTCCGACCGCAAAGGCGGCCACCTCGCCCTGCGCCCCGCGCAGTCCGGCCAAGGCGGCGACCAGTTTCTCCTCCGCGAATCCGCCCAGTGCCCCGCCTCCGACCTCGACGCCTTCCAGGACATCACGCGCCACCGCTTCTTTAATACCAACAACCTCTGGCTGCGCCTCGACCGCCTGCGCGACGCCCTCGCCGCCTCCCACGGCTCGCTCCCGCTCCCGCTCATCCGCAACCAAAAAACCGTCGATCCGCGCGACAAAAAATCGCCCGCCGTCTGGCAGCTCGAAACCGCCATGGGCGCCGCCATCGAGTGCTTCGCCGACGCCCGCGCCGTCGCCGTCCCCCGCCGCCGTTTCGCCCCCGTGAAAACCACCGGCGACCTCCTCACCCTCCGCTCCGA
>CAIQUL010000203.1 GCA_903874975.1 uncultured Chthoniobacter sp.
GCGTGGTGTAGGGCTCCAGTCGCAGTGCGCGGCTGGCGGTGGCCTTGCTGCCGAGCACGGGCAGCGCGCCTTGCGGGATTTGCAGGAACAGCGAGAGCTTTTGCGGCGACGACGTGGGGTTCGTGACCACGATGTTCGCCCCATAGACCACGCCCGCGAGAAACTCCCCGGTCACGTATTTGTCGAACTTTTCATTGCCCTCCTGGCGGTAGCGATCGCCGTGCTTGTAAAAGTTCTGCGAGACCAGCAGCTCGGCGTTTTCCTTCGCCGCGAGCGCGGGTTTGATCTCCTTGTGAAACGCGACCAGCGGTCCGCCGGCGGTGAGCGTGAACTGCCCGGCGTCGCTGCGGCTCACATGCTTCGGCGATTCAAACGGCAGGTCGAGCACGGCGAGCGCGAGCAGCATTTCGGAGAAATTCCGGCCGGCTTCCGCGAGGTTCGCGGAGACGAAGGGCGTCTTGCCATCCCACGCCGCGTAGTCGCGCCAGAAGGCGCTGACCGGGATCAGCGCGGCGGTCTGCTGCGCGAGCGGGAGCTGGTAGTAATTGTTCTCCGCCCATTCCTTCGTCGGCCCGAGCGCGCGGAAAAAGGCGCGCACCAGGGCGCGCTGGCGGGCGGCCTCGTCGCCCAGGAGATTTGATTCATCAATCGCCTCCAAAGCTACCGAGAGTTGATTCTCCCCCCGGCCTTCCCCGGGTCCATCATCCATCTCTTTCGCCCCTCCGTTTTTCTTCATCGCTCCGCCGTTCCGGCGCAGGTCCGATTGCGCCGCGAACCTGTCCGCAGACTTGGCTTTTTCCATCACCGCGCCCGGTAGGCTGCGCCGCCCCGGGGCGGAGGGCATGGCCAGTGCGACCGTCGGGGGAGGCGCCGGGGCGTCGCCAAGCTGCAGGGCGACTTCGGCCCTCTCTTTTTTCATTTCTCCCGCCTTCGCGTCGGCGAATCCGCCGCCCTCGCCCGCCTGCAGCGCCCGCCCGCGGAGCGCGGTCTCGAAGAGGAAATCCGCGCGCTGCGGATCGGGCGGGAGCAGCTCCCAGAGTTCGCGCAGATGCCGCGCTGTCGCGGCGGCTTCGCCGGGCAGGCGCTGCGCGAGCAGGCAGCGCTCGGCCATGTTCAGCCGGGCAAAGGTCCACGGGTCGAGCCAGCGCCCGAGGTCCGCGCCGAGCAGGTATTCGTCCACGAAGGTCTTGTCCTTTTTGTTCCGCAGATACGGCACGATCACCTTTTGAAAAAACGCCGGGTCTTTCCGCGCGACGAAGAAGCTCAGCTCGTGGCAGGCAAACTCGGAATACTTCGCCCGCTTCTCCTCATCCTTGAGCTTCGGCCATTGCAGCACCCACGCAAACTTCGCCAGCTTCGCATCGTTGTTCAGCGTGGTGAAAAGGGAGTGGACTCCCGGCAGCGAGTCGTAGGTCTCCAGGTCGCTCGTCAGGATGTCCGCCAGCGTGAGCGTCTCGCCGTTGGCCAGCACCGTGGACTGCTTCTTTTCCGTGAACGCCTTCGCCGGATCGAGATTCCGCGCGTGCCGCAGATCCTGAAACTTCGTCGGCACCTCCGGCAGCGCCAGCGAGCGCCACACCGCGTTCGTCAGA
>CAIQUL010000204.1 GCA_903874975.1 uncultured Chthoniobacter sp.
CGACATCCTCCTCACCGGCGAGCGCCTGCTTAATGAAGAGCGCCGCCAATCGGACGTCACGCGCCGGTTGACCGGCGTCTATCGCCGGTTCGCCACGCTTCTGGAAGACGTGCAATCCAATGAACTCGGCGAAGAAGGCGGAGCCGCGACGCTCGTCAAGACCGGGAAAGGCGTCGATACCCTGCGCGCCACCCGCGTGCCCGCTGCCGGCAGCCTTCTCAACAAGGCCCGCGCCGACCTCGGCAAAGCCCTGCCGCACATTGACGGTGCCGACAAGGAAATCGATGGCATCATCACGGACTTCAACAAGCTCATCGAGGGAGCCGGCACGATTCTGGCTGACGATCGCCTCATCAAAGAAATCCGCGAGATCATCAAGGCCGAGGAATTTCTGCGCAAACAGACGGCCGAGTGGGGCAAGAAGCTCCTCCTCACACCCGAGGCCGGAGCGCTCGATCAGGGGCGGGTTTCGCGCGCCCAGCAGGGTGTCATTGACCGTTACGTCCAGTTTTTCGAAATGCTGACCGCGGCGCGCAAGCAGGCGCTCGATAAGGATCTGGCGACCCGTTTGGGGAATGCCGAGAAAGTCCTGACCGACGGCAAGCCCGCCGCCAGACTGGCCGCGGCCATTGATCAGGTCACCCAGAGCAAGGCGATCGGCGCAGTGAGCGAGCAGGACCAGGCACTTATCGTCCTGCGGAAAGCGGAGAAGATTCTCTCGGAAGAAACCATGTCCGACCTCGTGAGCGAACTGGCCCGCATCCTGGCCGCCGAAAAGGATCTCTATCAGGACACCAAACAGGCGGTGGCTGCAGCGTTTCAGACCGAGAAGTCGCAATACGAGGCCCGGCAGATCGGGATCGGCAATTTGCTCGAAACCGCCATCAAGAATTTCACCCCCGACTTGGCCGAAAAGCTGTTCCCGGCCGGCACACCGGCGGCGCCTCCCGCAGCGGCGACCTCCCCGACCACGCCCACCTCCGCCGAAGTCAGCGCATCGCTCACCGAAGCGCACAAAGCCGTGGGTGTCGCTGTCACCGAATTGAATGCCGGCAAGCAGGAACCGGCACTGGCCGCCGAACTCGCCGTCATCGCGGCCCTCGAAAAAGCCATCGCCCAAGTGAAAGCGGAACTCGGAGCCGAAGCGCCCCCCGTCGAGATCGGTGAACTCACCCTGGCGGATGCCGCGGAAGGAGCTGAAGGCGCCGGCGAAGGCGCAGGCGAAGGCGCGGGCGAAGGCGCAGGCGCAGGCGAAGGCGCAGGTGCAGGCGCAGGTGCAGGCGCAGGTGAAGGCGCAGGCGAAGGCGCAGGCGCAGGTGCAGGAAAAGGAAAAGGACCACCCAAGAGGAGCAAGGGAATCCCGCCCAAGTTCGCGGGCGACCCGAAGGATCTCGAAGAAAGTTTCGCCGACGGGAAAACGGAAATCGACGGGCGAGGCGCCGATGTGAATCGCAAAGGCCATCTGGGCGAAACGCTCGCGCGCCGCAATCGCTCGGCGGCCATCCAAAACTACGTCCAGCAACTGCCGCCCGAATTCCGGCAACAAGTCGCCGAATACTACGAAACCATCGCCGAATGAAACATTACTCCATCACCAAAACCCTCGTCGCAACGCTGACGGCCGCGACTTTCGTCGCCGCCTCGGTTCAGCCGGTCCGGGCGCAGGACGAAGGCTCCGGCGAGCAAGTCGTGGGCGTGGTGCGCCTGACCCCGGAAGTCCGCACCGCCATCACCAAGGGCCTGGACTACCTCGCCAAGGAGGGCTTGCAGAAAGCCGACGGAAGCTGGGGCAGCGGGCAGAATGACGTGGCGGAAACGTCCGCGGCCCTCATGGCTTTCATGCTCAAAGGCTACATCCCGGGCCGCGGTGGCCGCTACGGCGTGGTCATGGAGAACGGCCTCACCTACCTCATCAACAAAGGCAAAGCCCAACGCGGGTTTCTGGGGACTCCCAACAACCACGCCGGCATGTATGAGCACGGCCTGGCCGTCCTCGCCCTGTCCGAAGCGTGGGGCCAAAGTAAGAACCCCCAAGTGGGCACCGCCCTGCGCGCTGGCGTGGACATCATCCTCCGCGCCCAAAGCAGCCTCGGTGGCTGGCGCTACTCGCCCCTGCCCTCGGACGCCGATCTTTCCATGACCGTCATGCAGCTCGTGGCCCTCAACTCCGCCCACGAATCCGGCATCCAGGTTCCCACGGCCACGATTGATAAGGCCGTCAAATACGTGAAGTCCTGCCAGGATATTGAAGGCAGCGGAGGGTTTAAATACATGCCGGGGGGCGGCGAAGTCGGCTTTGCGCGCAGCGCCGCCGGGGTGATGTCCCTCATCATGACCGGCCAGCGCAACACCAAGGAGGCCCAGAAGGGGCTGGCCTTCCTGAAGGCCTATCCTGACAAGAAGTTCGAGAAAGGCTACCCGCGCTTCCACTACGCGCACTACTACGCCGTTCAGGCCATCTATCAGTCGGGCGAAATGGACTTCCAAAAATGGTTTCCCAAGATCGCCGCCACCGTCGTCTCCATGCAGGCGCCGGATGGAAGCTGGAGTGGCGAAGGCGGCCCCGCCTTTGCCACCGGCATGTCGATCCTCATCATCGGCGTTCCTTACCGCTTCCTGCCGATCTACCAGCGCTAGAGCTGCGTGCCGAAACTTCTCTCGCTGCCGATGGGCAGGCGCTTGCCGGCGACTGTGACTTCACCGGTCAGGTGACCGCTGGAGCGATCATGGAGGCGGCAAATTTTTGAATCCGTCCAACCTGCTCAATCTGGGGTTCATCCGATCACCGCTTCCATGATTCACCGCATCCAAACGCTTCTGGTGGCCACCTTTCTGGCTGGCCCCGTCCTTTCCTTCGCTGCTCCGGCACCGGCGGCTGCTCCCGCGGCTGCGGCTGCTCCTGCGCCTGCTCCGGTGGGAACCGGACGCATGCTTCAGCAACTCGAATCCGACGACTGGATTCTCCAGGCGGAGGCGCTGCATTACTTTGCGAAGAATCGTGTCACGGACGGTCTCCGGGCCACCCGCGCTCTGCTGGTCAATGAAAAGGCCGGTCCGTGGATTCGGGGACGCGCCCTCGTGACCCTGTCCGCGCTGGAAAACAAGTTGGACGCCCCCGAGTTCAAGAAATGGCTGGAGCACACCCGGCCGGAACTCCGCGCCGCCGCCGCCGAGGCGCTGGAAGTCGGAGGCGGCGACCAGGCAACGGCTTGGCTGCAAACCCTCCTCAAGGACAAGGACAACACCGTCCGCTACCAGGCTGCCGCGGCGCTCGCCCGGCGCTCGAAAGAAGCCGCGTGGTCGGTGGTCGATCCACTGACCGCCGCTGGAACCACCGGCCCGCTCCGCCCCGCCGCCCGCGCGCTCGCGTGGACCGGCACGGATGCCGCCCTCCAGCGCCTCGCCGCGCTCATGGCCAAGACCGAGCAGCTTTCGCAATGCCTCCAGGGCATCCGCGATGTCCCATCGCCGAAACTCGTCCCGGTCATTCTCGCCGCCCGTGCGGTCCTGCCGGAGGGCGAGGAGCGCCTGCACGGCCTGATCCTGTCCGACCTCCAGCGCCGCGACCAAAAGGATCTGATCGCCGGCCTGGGCAAATTCATCGAGGCGGGCGGCGACCCGAACATCCGCACGGCGGCGCGGATCATGACCCTGCTCGTGCCGGCACCCGAACTGGGCGAGCCGCTGCGCAAGGCGCTGGACAAGGCCACCGACACCAAGACCATCGAGGCGGGCATGATCGCCCTCGGTATCCCGGCCATCGAGCCGGCGAAGCACCTCGAATATTTCACCAAGCAGCTCGGGCACGCCGATGCGGGCGTCCGCGCCCTAGCCATCCGGTGCCTCGCCCACTGCGAGGGCGCGAACCTATTCGAAATCCTTAAACCCAAAATGGCCGACGAGAATGTGTCGGTCGTCGCGGCGGCACTCGGCGCGCTTTTGCGCAGCCCGGCGGCGGACGCCCCGCGCGGGACGCTCGTCACCTACCTCAAGGCGCCGCTCGGCAGCCTCGACGCCGCGGTCCGCAGCCTCGCCAACGAAGTGCTGGCTCACGGCGGAAGTTCCGAAGACTACAAGCCGGCCTTGGAAACCCTTGGCAGTCTGCTCAAAGGAAAAGACGACGTGCAGCGCGAATCCGCCGCCAAGGCCCTGGGAGCACTGGCTCCGCAAGGACAGGTCGGGGATTTGGTCTCGATGCAGGGTTACCTGGCCAAATGGACGATCATTGGCACCTTCCTCAACGACGAAAAGAACAGCGGATTTCAGGAGGTTTTTGAGCCGGAGAAGACTATTGATTTCAAAGTCAAGTATCAGTCCAAATACGTCTGGGCTGGCATCCAGGGCGGAGTGGAGGGACTGGACGCCAAAAAGGTCGAAGAGCGCGAGATCGAGTGGTCCAAAGTGGAGGTGGATCAGGCCGATGGCCGCCTGCTCATGGCCGCGAATCTTCCTCCGCCCGGTTCACATTCCATCGGCTATGCGGTCACGGATGTGACGGCGGAAAAAGCGCGCGAGGTCATCCTCAACATCGATGGCGACGACGGTTTCCGGGTCTGGCTCAACGGCGCGGTGATCGGCGAGCAAATGGCCGTGCCTGATGTCAAGACCAAGGTCACCGTGGCCACCCTGCCCGGTGTGAAGGCGCAACTCAAGCAGGGCTCCAACCGCTTCCTCGTCAAATCCTCCAACATCACCGGCGGATGGTGGGTGCGCATCCGGGTCACGGATGCCGAAGGGAACCCGGTGGAGTTTCGGGCGCCCAAGCCATGAGCGCGCGGGCTCATTTCCTCGTTCTCCTCACCCTTTTCCTCGGAGTGCTCGCCGCCTTGGCGGAACCGCCCCCGAGTGATCCGCGCTGGGAGCAGGCGCAGAAGGCTTACGGCGAAGGTTTCCCCGACGAAGGGCACCGGTTGCTCAAAGCCATCATCGCCGAGCACCCCGGTGATTTCGATCTCGCCGCGGCCTGCTACGAGAAGATTTTTGCCCAGGAATACCCCCTCCTGCCAAAGCATGTGCCGTTCAATAATTTGGGCCAGCCCATGCACGGCCAGTGGCACGCCACCAACCACATCACGGGGGTCAACGGCAACATGGAGATTCCGCCCACTGCGGAACGCATCCTGGCGCTCGAGCGGCTCGGCGCGCTTTCAGCCCATACGGCTTTCCTCCGCACGGTCGGCGGCGCCTGCCTCGAGGGCGGCATCAGCCGGCGCGCCTATCTGGAACTGGGCCAGATGCTCACCCGCCTGAGAAGCGAGAACCCTCGCGACCCATTCTGGCTGATAATGGAAGCACACGCTCTCAGTAGCATGCAGCGCCCCGAAGCCGTGCCGCTCCTCAATGAACTCCGGCGGAGGATCGATCTCGACCACCCCGACGCCGGGCTGCGCAGCGACTGGATGGTGGCCGACGCTTTTCTATCCCAAGGCTTGGATCTGGCCGGCATGGCCAGGCCTGCCGTGCCGGAGGGAAGTCCGCTCCCGGCGCTGGCGCCGGTCAATCCCGACGATCCCGAGGATCCCTGGCGCAAGGTATTGGATCGCTCCCCGAAAGATGTTCCCGGCGAGGTGGACCGACTCATCGCGCTCGCCACGGGTCACCGGGATTTATTGATGTGGGTGAATACGGATGGTGGCGGACTGCATCCCACCCGCGCGCTCGATCTGCACCTGCTCAGCAAACCCTCCGCCGAACTCGAAGCGCTGCGCAAGCTGCAGGAAACACTCGTTTCCCCCGAAGCGCAGGCCGCCGCCCGCACCGAGGCGGACATCCTCAAATTGACCCGCCGCTACCCCTGGGCGCGCTCCGGCCAGGTGCTCCTCCTGAAAATCGCCAACGAGGCGCTCTGGACCGCGCGCTTCGAGTCTGCATGGCGCAGCTTTCAGGATGTGCTCCTCCACACCTCCGACCCCGCGCTCCGCGAGGCCGCGCAAGTCGGCGTCTGGACTGCCCAGGCCCTCTCCGGCGGAGCGGCGGAAGTGCTCGCGCAACCCACCGCCTTTGAGCCCGCCAAGACCTACCCGTGGATGGGTCGCCCGACCAAGGGTGCGGAAATTCGCGCCGCCCTCCAGGCCATGGTCCCGCCCGTGCCGACGGTCGCCGCTCCTGCGCTCAAGGATCTCCGCCCGCACGTCGTGCATCTCCCGCCGGTGTCTCCGTGGGTGATCAACGCCCACTCAGGGGTGGATTATTCCATCGATCTCCAGGTGTCCGGCAAAACACTGCTCGCCACCGGGCGCAACCTCATCGCCGCCTACGATGCCGCCAAGCCCGGCGCCCCGCTGTGGACTCACGCGCAGCCGTTCCCCAGCGAGAAGAATAATCGTGCAAGTTTCCCCGGCTATTACCGCGGTCTCATCGAGGACGGGACCATTATTACCCGCTGGGGCGCGACCGAGCAGCCGAACGGTCTGGCCGCTTTGAACCTCGCCACCGGCGATCCGTTGTGGACGTCGCTCAATGCCGTCGCGAACGGCTTCAGCGGGGAAAATCTCAAGCATGCCCACCCCATCCCGCTCGGCGATCCGGTCCGGGCCGACGGCAAACTGTTTTACCTGCAAACGACCGTAACCAGCGGACGGGCTGACGGTCGCCCCGTGTTCAGCCTCGTCTGCTTCGACCCCGCCATCGCACAGCCCGTTTGGGCGGCCCCGATCATCGACTCCAAAGCGGACGTGGGGAACCTCCAGCACCAATACTCATTCACCTACGGCAACGCCGTCACCGTCCATCGTGGCGCGGTTTACAGTTGCTCAAACGTCGGGCACATCGCCCGCTCCGACGTGCGCGACGGTCGCGTCGAATGGGCTCACAAGTATGAATACCGCGGCGGCGACAATGGGGGGTGTGTCGGCAGCACCCCCATCATCGCCGGCAGTAATGTCATCTTTCTGCCACGCAACACGGAACGCCTCATCGCCCTCGACCAGCGCACCGGTGCTGTCGCTTGGGATAATCTCGGGATTCGCGCCTTCGAAGTGCTCGGCCTCTGGCAGGACACCCTCGTGGTGCGCGGGCCCAAACACCTCGCGGGGCTCGATGTCGCCACCGGGAACACCCGCTGGATTCGGAACCTGACCCAGCGCGCCCTCACCCGCGGCCAGCTCATCGCCGATTCCGTTTACTTCGGGGAGTCCGGCACCCTGCAGCGGCTCGACGCCCGCACCGGCGAGTCGCTCGAAAGCCGGCCCTGGGCGATCGAGTCCGAGCGCGCCCTCAGTTTCAACATTTCCGGCCAGGACCTCTACATCGCCACGGACCAGCCCCGCGACGACCCCCGCCAAAAAGTGGGCCAGCCTCTCGGCCCGGAAGTGGCCTCGTCCGCGCAACCGCTCAAATTGCCTCTCAAACCCGCCTGGTCGCTCATGCGCCCGGGTGCCTCCCTCATACTCCCGCCCGCCGGAGTCAACGCCGGCACGGCCATTCTCCTTGGCGACGGCATGATCGAGTGCCTCGAAGTCAACGAACGCGGTCGCATCCGCTGGCGCCGCGTCCTGGATCTCAAGACCAACCAGCTCGTCGTCCGCTTCATTGGCAAGAACGCAGAGATACTCGTGCTCCTGGAACAGGGCGAGTCCTTTGACAATCCCCCGCGTGCCATCGGCATGGACACCAAGACCGGCGCGACCCTCTGGCAGACGACCGTCCCTCTCTGGCGCGACCCAGCACCGACCCTGGTTGGCTCCCGGTTGATCTTCGGCAGCCATTCCCGCAGGGGCGGCGGGTCCACCGCCATCGATCTCACCACCGGCAAACAACTGTGGCGGCGCTACCTTCGCAGCACAGCCCCTCCGGTAGCCAAAGGGGACGAATCTCGTTTGATGCTTCTCGGCAGCCTCTGGACCGCGAAACCCACCCGGGTGTCCCTCAACGCGCAGACCGGCCAGACCATCGCGGATTCCACGGATAAATCCGCATTGCCGACCATGTTTTTCACCGTCCACAGCAGAAATGGGCCAAGCGTTTACCACCTCCCTCCGGTGGGAGACGCAACGGTCTTCCAGCCCCAGGCCGGAATCGTGGACCAAGTCCCCGGGACTGGCGCTCCCTACTACCTCATCCATCCCCGCGACGGTAATGACAAGACCCCCATGGGCGTCTATCGCGCCGACGACCCGACCTACTTCTGCAAGATCACCAACGACAACATCCTCTTCGATGGCGACTACGCCATCACCGTGCAGGGCAAACTCGAGATCACTGACCTCAAAGCCAAACGCCTCTTGCCGCTCCCTGCAGCGGACGAAAAAGCGCCCATCAACCAACCGGGACTACTCTGCCGCGTCGGCCCCGATCGTTTGCTCAAACTTGTTGACCACGGCAGCGCCAAGAATGTCGTCTTCACCATCGATCTCGCGAACGGGACCGTGACCGAGGGGAAACTCGAATTGCCGAGTCAGGACGGGCCCATCACCCTAGCGAACTACACCAACGTCACCCCGCTAAACCGGCCGTTTCTTCCGAACTTCGACCGCGTTTTCCTGACCTACGACAACACCACCGTCACCGCTTGGGTCGCGGATCTCTAACATATGAAGGGCCCGATCCTGATGCTCGTCGCCCTTTCCCTCGGAGTGCTCGCCGCCGTGGCGGAGCCGCCCCCGAGTGACCCGCGGTGGGAGCAGGCGCAGAAGGCTTACGGCGAAGGTTGCTCCGACGAAGGGCACCGGCTGCTCAAAGCCCTCATCGCCGAGCACCCCGGCGATCTCGATCTGGCCGCGGCCTGCTACGAGAAGATTTTTGCCCAGGAATACCGCATCCTGCCAAAGCATGTGCCGTTCAAGCCATTGGGCGAGCCCATGCGCAGCCACTGGCACGCCACCAACCACTACACGGGGGTCAACACCAATTTGCAGATTCCGCCCGCCGTGGAACGCATCCTGGCGCTTGAGCGGCTCGGCGGGCTTTCAGCCCATACGGCCTTCCTGCGGACGGTCGGCGGCGCCTGCCTCGAGGGCTACCTCGACCGGCGCACCTTTCTCGAACTGGGCGAGATGCTCACCCGCTTGAGAAGCGAAAACCCTCGCGACCCATTCTGGCGGCTGGTGGAAGCCTACGCGCTCAGTATCATGAAGCGCCCCGAAGCCGGGAAGCTCCTCAATGAACTCCGGAAGCGCATCGATCTCGACCATACCGACGATGGCCTTCGCAGCGACTGGATGGTGGCCGACGCTCTTCTCTCCCAAGGCATGGAAATACCCGTCATGGCCAAGGCTGCCGTGCCGGAGGGAAGTCCGCTCCCGGTGCTGGCGCCGATCAATCCCGACGATCCGGAGGATCCCTGGCGCAAGGTATTGGATCGCTCCCCGAAAGATATTCCCGGCGATCTGGACCGACTCATCGCGCTCGCTGCCTCTTCCAGGGAATTGATGATGTGGGTGAATATGGAAGGCTGCGGATTGCATCCCAGCCGCGCGCTCGATCTGCACCTGCTCAGCAAACCCTCCGCCGAACTCGAAGCGCTGCGCAAGCTGCAGGAAACACTCGTTTCCCCCGAAGCGCAGGCCGC
>CAIQUL010000205.1 GCA_903874975.1 uncultured Chthoniobacter sp.
GGCGAGCCAGAGCGCCCAGACGAGCATGGCGAGGCGATACCACCAGATGGAGATCGAGACGCAGCCGGGCTGTGGGAGCAGCGGACCGCTTCGGGCCTGGAACCAGCGGAGCATGGTGCGGCTGGAGCCGTTACCGCTGATGAACATTTCGGGATTGCCGAGCAGCCCGGCGTGGACGGCCACGAGCAGGATGCCGAGCGCGGTGGCGGTCAGGCCGATGAGCACGAGCTGGAGCAGGTTGTAGCGGACGGGGCCGAGGCGTTGGAAACCTTCGCGTCCGCGCGCGGCGAGGGCAAAGAGCCAGCCGATGACGACGAGCGCGGCGGGCAGCGGGACTTGCGTGAGGCCGATGACGAGCAGCATCCACGACGCCGTCTGGATCGGCGAAAACGCCGTGCGTCCGAGCGCGAGCGCGGCGAGCAGCGAGCAGAGCAGGATGCCCCAGAAGCGCACCGCCGGTCCGCGCTGCGGGCCGTGCGCCCAGAGCACCCAGCGGTCGTCGGGCACGTTGACGACGGTGTGGATGTTCGCACTTTCCACGGGCAGACGCACCTCGCCGCCGACCGCGCGCTGGCCGAGCGGCTCGTTGATTTTCCACGCGAGGGAAATGGTCTGCTCGCCGGGCCGCACGGGGACGATGAGCTTCGCGCCGTCCTTGCGCACGGGGATGGCTTTGCCGCTGTGGGTGAGCGCGGTGATCTCCGCGGCGGCGGGCAGCTCGACGAGGAAGTCCTCGCCGAGGCTGCACCGCAGGGCGAGGTCGAGCTGCGAGGTGCGCTGGCGCGTGCCGAGCGTGATGGTGTGCGTGCCGCGGCTGACGGTGATGGTCGCGCCAGCGATGGCCTCGGGCCGGCTGAGCGTGAGGTCCACGCTTTCGCTGGGCCACGGCTGCCAGACGGGAATCAAATCGCCGCCACTGGCGCGGATACTGGAGTTGGAGGTCACGGGTTGTTGCGCTGCGGCTTCGAAGACGGGCGGGAGGCCGGACATCGCGAGATTCCAAATGGGCGACGCGACGAGATGCCAGCGCTCGACCCAGGCATCGTCCGCGCGCGTGGCGAGCTTCAGCGCGGGCGCGACGGCGAGCCCGCTCTCCCACGCGAACTGCTGCTCCTGCGCGCCGAGCCGGACTTCGATAAAGCCGTCCTTCACCACGGCGTTCGAGGAAAGCACGTTCTCGCCGGGCAGTAGCGGCACGCGCAAAGCGACGGCTTTGCCCACGGGCGAGAGCCGCTTGACGGTGGTGCGCACCTGCCAGATGAGCCCGAGTTCGAGGTGCCGGTCGATGACCGCGATGGCCTGGAGATCCTGCCGGTCGTAGGTCGCGCTGGCGGCGGCGGCTTTTTGTTTGAGGGTAAAAAAGACCTGCTGCTCGGGCACGCCGTCGGCCTTCACGCCGGTGAAGGTCCATGCGGGCGCGTCGATCTTCACCTGCCGCGGCTTGAGGAGAAAGGTCCACTCCCACTCGGTCACGTCGGCGAGCATGGCCTCGACGCGCACCCGATGGACGCCCGCCGGCAGGACGACCCAGAGGTAGCCGTCGTCGCGGCGGAGCGCGGGCTCGGGTTTGTCGTCCACGAGCACGGTCAGCGGCGACCACGCGGGGAGCCGCCCCGGCAGCGGCACGGCGGTGCGGACGGCGGCGTGAATCTCGGCGTCGATGGTCACGCGGCGGTCTTTCAGCGTGAGCGCGACGGACGGGATGTCGGCGGCGCGCGGAAAGGCGTCGGGGATTTCGAGCAGCCGCTCGCGGAGTTTTCCGAGCGTCGTCTGGTCGGGGAAAAGCGTCTGCGCCTGCGCGGTGCCGAGCATGGTGCCGGCGAGGAGGAGGATCGCGGCGAGTTTTCCGCCCGCGCGGAAACCCACGCCGCCCGCGCGCCGCGCATTGAGCAGCACGGCGGCGAGCGCGAGCAGCAGGATGACGCGCGCAGCGGTGAGCAATCGCTCGACGCCGAGCGGGATGAGGATGGGCCGCACCGACTGCGCCGCCGTGACCGGACCGTTCCAGCCGAAGCTCACCGTCCGCCATCTCCATTCGGGAATTCCGGGGCCGGTCTGGATGCGGGCTTTGGTGTCGTATTGGAGGTTGTCGCCGGAGGATTTGCCGTAAGACCAACTGCTGCGACCGCCGCGCTTAGCCGAAGAGGCCCCGGCATCAAGTCCCGGAATGTTTGGGGCTTCGTTAGCCTGCCGACTCTGAACAGGTTGAGGGATCTGCGGCGGCGAAATTTTCGCATCGTTCTCCAGGCCACTGGCGTTTCCGGCAAAGTCCATTTGCTGGGCGAAAGGATCTCGCCCGCCGACCCGCTCCAACTGCGGATACAGCGCCTGCTGCACCTGCCGGGCGAGGAAGGGCACGAGAACGAGGATGAACGCGGTGATGGCGAGCCATTTTCCCCAGCCGACGAGGCGGCGGCCCCAGCCTTCGGGGACCACGCGCAGGAGGGCGAGCGGGACGAGGAGGACGAGCCAGACGTAACGGGGCGCGCCGAGTTCGTGATACGAAAGGCCGAACGCGAGGAACGCGAGCAGCGCCGCACCGAAGCCCCACATCCGGAAGACGGCGAGGGTGAAGATGAGCAGGAGAAAGAGATCGAGCAGCGTCCAGGCGGTGAGCCAGTCGCCTTCGACGTGATCCGCGCCGAAGAGCGCGAAGAGCCGCCAGCCGGGCGGGAGGTTGAGCGTGACGCTCAGCGCGTCGGCGTCGGTCTGCCAGCCGGTGGCGGGGAGTGCGCGCGCGCGGCTCATGCGGCCGGTGGCTTCGAGATCGACGCTGCGGGTGCGGATTTCCACGCCGGGCGCGGTGCCTTGCGGGTTGCGCGTGATGAGCTGGCCCTGGCCGCCGCTGCGCACGGAGCCAAGGTCCTGGCCGGGCGCGGCATCGAGCCTCCAGATCTGCTGCATCGCGCCGGTGATGCGGTCGCGGAAGGTGAACGCGCTCCCGTTTTCATCCAGCCACCACTCGCGCGCGATGCTCAGCCCGGCGGGCCGCTGCTCGCCCATGCCGCGCTGGCGCTCGGTGAGACCAAAGGGCGCGGTGGTGTCCCAGCGATAGACCGGCAGTTCGCGCCATTTGTCCGGGAAGGTCGTTTGCGAGACATCGACCGCGGGCGCGCCGGTGATCTCGACCGTGCGGAAATCCGGCTGCGCGCGGAACGCGACGAACATCTCGGCCACCGCGGGGCGCGCGGTTTTCGCGAAGCCGAACTCCTGCGGGTTGTCGAAGCGGAAGGCGCTGGCGTGGAGCGTCCATTTGCCCGCGCGCACCTGCGCCTTCATGCGTCCGGCGTCGTCCACCGCGACGGGGATGGGGCTCTCGATGGCGGCGAGCTTCCAGCCTTCGGGCAGGATGATGCCGAGGTCTTCCTCGCGGCTTTTGCCGGAGACGGTCAGCTCGATCTCCGTGCGCAGCCAGAGCGGGATGCCGTCCTCGAGGGCGGCGTAGAGTTTGACCGCGAGAAAGTTTTTGTCGGCCTCCTCGGTCGAGCCGTCGCGCTTCAGCCAGAGCACGCCCTGCGCGTCCCACGCGGGCGCGTCCACAGGTTTGCCATCGAGGGTCAGCGCGAGGATGCCGATGGCGCGCGGCACCGGGAGGCGCTGCGGGATTCCGCTCCAGCGAAACGCGCCCTCGATCCGGTGCGTGCCCGCGCGCAGACGGACGGACGGCTGGCCGTCGTGCTCGGTGACAGCGAGCGCGTCCTCGCCCGCGCGGACCTCCAGCGGCCAGGCATCCGGCCCGCCGGGGAGCGGTACCCACGTTTCGCGGAAAACGGTGACGCTGAAATCGAAGCGCCCGCCCGCCTTGGCGATCTGCAACGCGAGGCGCGACGGCCAGAAACACACGCGCTTTTTCCCGTCGCTGAAAATCGCCGGGCAGTCGCGATCCTCGTCGCCCCAAGTGGCCCAAGCTTCCCACGGCTTGAGCGGGTCGGGGATCGGCTTGTCCGCCGCGCGCGCGGAAAAGGAAAACGCCGCGAGCGCGGCGAGGAGGACGAGACGGAGCGTGCGGGAGGGGAGCGGGTTCATCGGCGTGCGGGGAAGGTGGGAGGGTTCAGTATTCAGTGTGCAGTTTTTAGAATTGAGCACTCGGCAGCGGATTCTGAACTGAACGATTGACGAATGGCGAATGGCGAATGGGGACGGAAATCCTAATGGCGAATTCACCTCCATTCGTGACCTCCTCGGGTTTCGTCATTCCTTCATCATTCCACATTCCACATTCGTCATTTTCCTCCCCCTCCAGCCGCCGCCTTCGCCCCCGCCGGGAGTTAGAGGTCCTTCGACTGCGGTCCGCAAAGCCTCCGCTCCGCTCAGGATGACAATTTCTTGGATACGGATGCCTCCGGTGGCTGCAAGAGAGACGTCGGAAAAGCTACCGGGTCTGTCCGTTCCGCCAGCGGGCATACAGGTCGCGGGCGGCTTCGGGCCAGGTGGGAAAGTGGAAGGTGAAACCGGCATCGAGGAGGCGCGTGGGAACGACGCTGTGGGTTTTTCGCCGCGGCGATGGCGTCGCCGACCGCGCGCGTGGAGTCCACGCGGGACTGCATGATCTCGCGCCGGTTCGCGGCGTGATAGCGGCAGTTCACGCTGCGTCCGGCGAGGTTGATGACCACGTCCGCGCCGTCGATTTGCGCCCACCAGTCGCCGCGCGTCGCCGCATCCCACGCGAGCGTTTTCCAAGAAGCCGCCCGCGGACTCCGGCTGAGCACGACGACCTCGTGACCCTCGCCGTGAAAGGCGCGGGCGAGGATGGTGCCGACCTGGCCGGAGCCGCCGGGGATGATGATCTTCATCGGGCTTTGCAGTAGCCGTCGTTCGCGAGGTCGGATCGGGGAGGGCGTCGAGCTTTGCGCGCGGCTCCCCGGTGGTGGCAGTGTGGAAAAGCCAGCGGCTGATTTTGTGGCGGTTCCCGGAGACGAGTTCGCAGGCGCGCCGGGCGAGCGGGAGCAGCGCGGGCGAATCGTTTGACAACCTCCACGGCCCCGTCTTGCATACCGCCCCGATGAAAAAACTCCTCTCCGTCCTCAGTCTCGCCGTGGCCTTGGCGCTCTGCGGCGGCTGCGCCATCGGCCCGTCCCGTGGGTCTTACAAAGTCACCGCCTTCAAGCCGCACAATCCCAACAATGTGCGTGTGAAGGTTTCCACCTCCACCCAGCACATCTATGTCCTCGAAGGCAATCGCCTGCTCATGGCCATCCAAGGGTGCGTGGGTACCGCTCAGGATCCCACGCCGGCGGGCAATTTCACAATCAACAACAAGATCAAAACCAAGCGCCGCATCAGCCAGCCCGACGCCGGCTACCCGATGGCCTACTGGTGCGAATTCAAGACCGCCTACGGTTTCCACGAAGGCTTCGTGCATCCGCATCCGCGCACGCACGGCTGCATCCGCCTGCACAAAGAGGCCGCGGCCCGGCTCTTCGCGCTCGTGAAAATCGGCACGCCGGTCAATATCTCCCGCAGCCAGCCGGAGGATTCCCAGTACGGGCATTTCGTCCGCAAGCTCGACGAGAGCCGCGACCCCAATCCTCCGCGCGACCTCATGATGTCGCCCGCGTGGTTCCGCGATCCCGCCGGCCCGCTGCTGGTCGAAGGCTGATCTGCACGATTCATTTTATGGCGGTCGCTGAAGCTGGAAAACCCAGCTCAGCGACCGCATAGTTTCCAGACCATGAGCACGCCCGCCTCGCCCGCCAAACGCGTCAACCTCCGCACGCCCGATGTGATGGCGGCGGTGCAGGCCCAAGTGGAGTCGCACTACCGCAGCGAGGTGGTGGAGAAACTGCGCGCGACCGGCGGCACGCTGACCTGCGACGGCCTGACCGTGCGGCTCGCGAAGCAGTTCGGGTTTTGCTACGGCGTCGAGCGGGCCATCGACCTCGCCTACGCCGCGGCGAAGGTTTTCACCGATCGCCGGCTCTTCATCCTCGGGGAAATCATCCACAACCCGGAGGTCAACGAGCAGATCGCCGCGCTCGGCATCCGCAATCTCATCCCGCCGCACCAGCAGGCCGAAGTGGAGGATCTCACGGCCGAGGACGTGGTCATCGTCCCCGCTTTTGGCACGGATGTAAAAACGCTCGGCCGCATCAAGGAACTCGGCTGCCAGGTCGTGGATACGACGTGCGGCGACGTGATGAGCGTGTGGAAACGCGTGCGCCAGAACGCCAGCGACGACGTAACCTCGATCATCCACGGCAAAGCGACGCACGAGGAAACCAAGGCCACCGCCTCGCGCGCCGTCGTGGCGGGGAAAGGCCACTACCTCATCGTCCTCACGCTCGCCGACACCGACTACGTCTGCGCTTTCATCCGCCGCGAAGGGGACAAAGCTGCATTTCTGGAAAGATTCCGCGGCGCGTACAGCGAGGGCTTCGATCCCACCCTGCACCTGCGCCGCGTGGGCGTGGCCAACCAGACCACGATGATGCGCGGCGAGACCGAGGAAGTGCAGCGCCGCATCGAGGCCGCGATCAAGGACCGCGACGGAGCGGAGAAAGCGCGCGAGAGCTTCCGCTTTTTCGACACCATCTGCGGCGCCACCCAGGAGCGGCAGGACGCCCTGCGCGACATGCTCGCCGCGCCGATGGACCTGCTCATCGTGGTCGGCGGCTACAACAGCTCGAACACCGCGCACCTCGCCGAGATGGGCGAGGCCAAGCTGCCGACCTATTTCATCCGCAACGCCACCCGGCTCGAATCGCGCGCGCGCGTCACCCATTTCGACCAGCACGCGAAACGCGAAGTGACCACCGAAGGCTGGCTGCCCGACCGTCCGCTGACCGTCGGCATCACCGCCGGCGCGAGCTGCCCGAACAACCTCATCGAGGAAACCATCCTGCGGCTCTACGAGCTGCACGGCGTGGGCGCGGAGCGGTTGCGGGGAGCGTGAGGGGAAATCCGCCGCGCGCGCCGGTGCGGAGAAACACCAACCCGTCATCCTGAGCGGAGCGGAGGCTTTGCGGAGCGCAGTCGAAGGATGACGGCTGCTCGCGCGGATCGACGCCATCCACCTAC